>NZ_DLJW01000094.1:0-58078 GCF_002477705.1 Stenotrophomonas sp. UBA7606
CTGGGCGAAGCACGAAGATTGCGTTGAGCATGCTCATGCAGTCGCGCCACCCGGCAGCCAGATGCCGAAGGAACAGCCGCCGTACCAGTGGTGGCTGGACCTGCCTGCGTTCCCCTCCGCCCGCCCGCAGGGGGGTGAAGTGATGCCACTTGACCCCAAGGACGTAACCATCGAGTGCTATCCGCTGAAAGAATCTGGCGGCCTGACGTTCGGAACGAGCGCTGGTGTGAAGATCACGCACCGAAACGGCATGGTTGCAATCTGCGACAGCGAACGCAGCCAGCACCGGAATAGGGAGAAGGCACTGGCTACGTTGGAGGCGATGGTTGCGAACAGCCCGCAGGAGGCGAGCGATGCGTGATCGCCGCCACCACAACAACACCAGCTACCGACAGATCAAGCGCGGGAAGACCCGCGTGCAGGTCAAACGGATAGCGCGCCGCCTTGGCATCCCATACGGAGCCAAGGCACTAGAAGCACTGAAAGGAGGGGAAGATGAGCGAGAACCTGCTGCTTAAAGAGGCGGCACTCCACCTCAGGATGCACCCCGTGACGCTTACACGGCTCATGGGCAAGAAGAACCACCCGCCAGGACGTAAGGTGGGCGGACGCTGGAAGTTCAACAAACAAGCGCTCGACGCGTATCTGGCTGGCGAAAAATGGCAAGATGTCCCTACACCCTCGTTGCCCGAGGTAAAAAAGGCAACCTCTACATCCGTTACACCGACCCCAACGGTGAGCGCGTATTTAGAAGCACTGGGACTTCCGACCGCGCCCTCGCTGTCGAGTGGGCGTCGAAGCTCCACGCGGAAACGTACCGCGTAAACCGGCTGGGCGAGAAGCCTCGGCGCACTTGGCCCGAGGCGGTCACCCGCTGGCTGTCCGGAAGCCAAGGGAAGCGGAGCCTGAGCAAGGATCTCCATAACCTCCGCTGGCTGGACCCCCACCTGCGGAACTTGGCGCTAGACGACATAACGTCCGACGTCATCGCCGACCTGTTGGCTGCCCGCATGGCCGAGCCAAAGGTAAAGAAGAACCGCCGTGCGGACGATAACCGCACCACGTCGCGCTCGACCGCCGAGAAGATGCTGGCCCTTGTCCGGTCGATCCTGCGCGCTGCCCATTCGTGGGAGTGGATCGACCGCGTTCCGGCCATCCAGCTGCAGGAGAACGGGAAGCCGAAGGAGGACTACCGATGGCTGACTCGCCCTGAAGCAGAGCGCCTGTATGACGAGCTGGCCGACCACCTCCGCGCACCCTACCTATTCGCGCTGGCAACGGGCTGGCGTGAGCAGAACGTCTTGCGGCTGGAGTGGTCGCGGGTCGACGTCGCGCGCCGTGTGGCTTGGATTCCTGCCCCTCACGCGAAGGGGAAGCGGGCCATCGGCGCGCCCCTCAACGATCAGGCCATGAAGGTTCTGGAGATGCAGAAGGGGAAGAACAAGGATTGGGTGTTCCCGAACGAGGAGGGCCAGCCTTACACGCGTGGCAACAACCACGGGTTCAAGGCGGCGCAGCGCCGGGCGAAGATCCAGCCGTTGCGGTGGCACGATTTGCGCCACACCTGGGCCAGCTGGCATGTCATGGCAGGAACGAGCCTACGGGCGCTGATGGAACTGGGGGGATGGCGCTCGTACCAGTCGGTACTGCGGTACTCGCACTTGTCACCGGAGCATCTGGCTCTTGATGCAGCCCGTCTTCCAACTTTGGGGAGTGGTGCAAAAACGGTGCAAGCCATGAAATAAAAAGGGCCTGCATTTCTGCAGACCCTTGAATTTATGGTGGCCGAGGACGGAATCGAACCGCCGACACGGGGATTTTCAATCCCCTGCTCTACCAACTGAGCTACTCGGCCACTTTGCTTTGTTTTCGTCGGCGTTGCTGCCGTCGAGGAGGCGTATATTACGGAGCTATTTCGGTTTCGGCAAGCCATTTTCACAAAAAATTTCACATTGCCCGGAATTGCTGCCTAAACCCTTGTCGCGCAAGGAGCGGCCCCAATGCGACAGCGGCTGCGCTGGCGATAATTTCAGCATTCCTTCGCCACCTCCCTCTGCAAGCCCCGCTGTCCCACTCAACCCAACGACGCCGGCGCAGCTGATGCATCCATGCCCGCGTTTCCGCGTGGCGCCACTCAACCCATCCTCGCTCAGTTTCTGATCGAGCACCTCGTTGCCAGTGAATACTTCATAGCGCACATGTACGTCGTACTTCTTCTCGAAGTGGGCGATGGTGTCCGGGGCCACATAGTCCGGCCAGTTGTAGACAGTCAGCACCTGCCCCATGCCAGCGGTGCTGTCGGGCTTGGCGGCTACTGCGGAGGGCGTGTCGCCAGTGTACGAAGCCAGCGACAAAAGCATCGCGGCCAGGGAAAACTTCTTCAAATCTCATTCCCAGTTGCTGATCTGCAGGGAAACCGGGGCCGAGATGCATGCATATCTTCGCCCCCTTCAGGCAATGGCATTCCCGGTGCCATCACTGGAATCACAACAGAAAACCTGCGGGCCGCCGCTTGACGCGTGGCTTCCGCTCCCCTGCTGCAACCTCAGGTGCGCCCATGTGCAGGCCAGGTGCACACTGCCTGGCAGATAACGTAAGAACCTGCGCCGCTCCGGCAACATGAATTGCTGCACGCCAAAGCAGTGACAGAAACATACAAATGCGGCGTGCCCTGCATGAAACCGTCGGCCGACAATCTGGGTTCAACCCGCCATCGAGCCGGTGCGCGCTTGTCGCGGGAAGTCCTGCCTCGGTTGCAGAAACAGAAACGCCACGTCGTTGGACGTGGCGTTTTTGAAGACAGTGGTGGAGCGGAGGAGGATCGAACTCCCGACCTTCGCATTGCGAACGCGACGCTCTCCCAGCTGAGCTACCGCCCCACACGACAGGGGCCAGTGTACGCCCGCTGCCGGTGTCATGCAAAACCGACCAACGGCTGAAAGTTCGAGCGGCGGCCCGATGGAGGGGATCGGGCCGCCGCCCTGGAAGCGATGGGCTACCCAGCGGCATCGCTCCCGGGGGAGAGTGCCTGTGCCCGGGTGAAGCCTGTGTCGAACTGGCGTGTCAGGCGTGCGACATCCGTGCTCAACCCTCAGGCTTACGCCGGTAGTCCAGTGGCGGATCAGCCCGCTGCAGCAACGGGGTGTAGCGGAATTGCGGGCCACGGCGCGCATCGAACTCCTGCTTTGCCTTGGCCACCGTCTGCGGCGATTGCAGCAGCTGTACACCCGCCAGGGCCATGGCCTTGGCGGCATTCAGTGCGCCCTTGGCGCCAATGGACATGCCCGACGCCGCCACGGCTTGCCAGCTGTGGGCCGGTGTGCCGGGCACCCAGGTAGCCGTGCTCAGGCCCACCGTTGGCACGTTCCAGCTCACATCGCCCACGTCGGTGGATGCGCTGCCTGCAAGATCGGCACGGTACGACTGCAAGGCCTCTGCCTGCTCAAGCCCCGGCTGCTTTTCCAGGCTCTGCTGCAGACGCTGCGCGAAGGCCTGTTCGTCCGCGTCGTAATGCACGCCCCCCACCTGCTGCAGCGCGGCCTGCATCACCTGCCCCAGCGTGTCATTGGGCAGCAGCGAGAACACGCCGCCGGTCTGCTCGAACGCCACGGTGGTGCCTGTACCCATTGCTGCACCCTCGGCGGCCTTGCGCAGGCGCTCGACCACGTCACGCACCACCGCAGGGTCGGTATGCCGCACGTAGTAATACGCTTCGGCCTCGGCAGGCACCACGTTGGGCGCCGCCCCACCATTGCTGATGATGTAGTGGATGCGCGTGCCATCGGGCACGTGTTCGCGCATCAGGTTGGCCATGTGGTTGAACGCCTCCACGCCATCCAGCGCAGACCGCCCGCGTTCCGGGGCGATGGCAGCATGCGCGGCCCGCCCCTGGAAACGGAACTTGCCGCTGATATTGGCCAGACTGGTTCCCTGCGCGGCGGAATTCTCGGCAGACGGATGCCAATGCAGCACCACGTCAACATCATCAAACAGACCCGCCTTGGTCATGTAGACCTTCCCCGAGCCGCCCTCTTCGGCCGGCGTGCCGTACAACCGTACCTCGCCGGGATTGCCGGTCTGCTGCAGCCATTGCGCGATGGCCCGCGCCGCGCCCACCGATGCCGCACCAAACAGGTTGTGACCACAGGCCTGACCCGCGTCCTGGCCGGCGATGGGCGTGCGTACCGGCGCAGCCGCCTGCGCCATGCCCGGCAGCGCATCCATTTCCGCCAACAGCGCGATCACCGGCCCCTTCCCTTTGCTGCCATAGCGGGCAACGAAGGCCGTGGGCATGCCCGCTACCCCGGCCTGGATGCGAAAGCCTGCCTGACGCAATTCCTGCTGCAGCAGTGCGGAGGACGCCTGTTCCAGGTACCCAAGCTCGGGCTGCTGCCACAACTGCACGCCCAAGGCCGCCTGCCGCGGCGCGTAGGCATCCAGGCTTGCAATGACATCCGTCGCGGCCGCAGTTCCTGCCAGTGACAGCACGGCCAGCAGCAGGCCCGGGCGCAAACGTGTGTGCTTCATCCCGTACTCCTGCCGCATCAATAGAAGCTGACGTTGTCGATCTCGAACCAGACCTTGCTGCCCGCTGCACCACTGGCCGAGAACACCAGCTGCTGCAGGTCATTGCCCTGCCACTGTGCAACCGGTGCCTTGGCGCGGTAAGGCGGCTGGCCCTGCAAGGCGGTGAACGGGATCTCGACGGTCTGCCAGGCATCGCCCGCCTGCAACGGCGCGATGAAACGGCGGTTGCCCAGTGCACGCACCTCCAGTCGCAGCTCAGGCGCGCTGCCACGCAGTTCGAAGCGCACGCCGCGGTACGCCGTGGCATCCACCGGTGCCACCGAACCACGGCTCAGCGGCAGGATGGCGGCAGCAAACGCCGTGTCCTTGCTCGACAACTTGGCCTGCGTGGCCAGCGCCTTGCCGCCGGTCTCGCGCGCCACCACTTCGGTCACCTGCCAGGTGCGGTCGTTGCCGCCGTCGGCCTCGTCCACGCGCAGCGTATCCAGTGCGGTACGGCCATCGGCACGCTCGAAATCATCCACCAGCGCCTGCACCGGCTGCGCGGGCAGTGCCAGCGCCTTGTTGCCCGCCGGAAGCACCGCGCCGCGGCCGTGTACCTGACGACCGGCGACATAGACCTGCTGGGTGTTGCGGATGTCGGCAATCCTGCTCCACGGCTGGCCACGCACCAGCAGCAGGTCGGCACGTTTGCCGACCTCGATGGTGCCGCGGTCGTCCACGCCCAGTGCCTTGGCGCTGGCCGAGGTGCCTGCCAGCAATGCCTCGCTCGGGCTCAGCCCGGCCTGCACCAGCAGTTCCAGCTCACGCAGGGTGGATGCGCCATGCGGCGTACCGGTCATGCCTGCATCCGTACCCACCACCACGGGAATGCCGGCATCGTGCAGCGTCTTGACGTTGTGCAGGGCGTTGGCGAAGTTCTGCTCGCGCTGAGCCAGCACCTCGGGCTTGCCGTTGTTGCGGCCACTGCCGTCCACCCGCTCGGGCAGGTACACCGCCAGCGACGGGGCATACGCCGTGCCGTGGGTACGCATCAACTGGATCAGCTCGGCATCGGCCGGCCCGTCCTGCACGCTATGGGCAATCACATCCACGCCGGCACGTGCCGCGGCCTTGCCGCGCTTGACCATCACCGTATGGGTGAAGACCTTGAGGCCGTGCTTGTGTGCCTCGTCCACCAGCGCGGTGAGGGTTTCCTCGTCCATGCTGCTGTTGTCGGCGGCATTGGAATAGCGCCAGCCATCGGTGAACGCCTTGATGAAATCCGGCTTGTAGGCGGCAACCGCCTGCACACCCGCGCGCGCCGCCTCGGGCGAGTTCACCCAGCGCGTGGTGTTTTCATCGCCCCAGTCGGCACCGTGGCCCAAGGGCGTGCTCATGCGCGCTGCGAACTTGACGTCCGGCGCGGCGATGGACGCCAGCCAGGCACGGCGTGGCGCGTAGGCTTCCGGCGGCTCGTGGAAATCACTCACCGTGGTCACCCCGGCAGCCATGTACAGGTTGGCTACCTGCGGCAGTTCGGACGGGGTGGCATTGGGCGTCCAATGCGTGTGCAGGTCGAACAGGCCCGGCAGCAATGCCTGCCCGCGTGCATTGACCACGCGCGCACCCTTGGGGGCTGCCAGGCCCTCACCGATGGCAGCGATGCGCCCCTCCTCCACCAGCACGCTGGCGGCGAAAGGCGCCCGGCCGGTACCGTCGAACACCATGGCATCGCGGATCAACACCGTCTTGTCGGCGGCGGTGGCGGCGATGCAGGCTTGGCCTGCGCCCAGCAATGCCGCCGTCACTACCGCCAATGCCAGAATACGCTTGCTGTCGTGCTGCATGTGATTTCCCGAATTCATTGCATGGATCGCGCCACGTGTGGCGCGGCGTCAGGGGAGCTCAGCCGCACCACGTTGCCGTGCTGCTGCACCACCAGGCCCAGGCTCAAGGCCACACTGCGTGCAAAGCCCAGCGGGTCGCTGGCCGAGTACAGGCCGACGATGCGGCGGCTGCCCACCAGCGGGTCGTCGATGACGATGCGGGTATCGCTGTAACGCATGAACTGCGCCGCCGCCACCGACAAGGTGTCACCATTGAAGGACAGCATGCCCTCGCGCCAGGCCAACTGCTGATCAACATCATCGGTGGCCACCGCCTCGATGCGGATGCCGTGGCTGCGATTGGCCAGCGCGCGGTAGTTGGCCACCAGCCTTGCGGGTGCGACTGCACCCTGGGTATCGGCCACGTCCACCACGCCTTCGCGCACCAGCACTTCCACCCCGCCGCTGCGACGCTCGGTCAGGCTGACCGCGAAGCTGGTGCCCACGGCGGTCACGTCGGTCTCATCGGCACGCACCACGAACGGGCGCTCGGGGTTCTTGGCCACGTCGAACAAGGCCTCCCCCTGCAGCAACTGGATATCACGGCGGCTGTCGCTGAACAGCACGCGCACCTGCGAGTCCGAGTCCAGGGTGATGGCCGAACCGTCCTGCAAGGGCACGCGCAGGATCTCGCCCTTGCGGGTGGCGTAGTAGTCGGCACCGTCTTCGTGGCGTTGCACGCCGATGGCCAGCACACCCACCGTGGCCGCCACGGCCACCGCCCAGCGCAGCACCCGCCGTGCCCGGCGTGGTGCCTGCGCGGTGTAGGCACGGTCCATGCCGCCGGCCGACAAGGCGCGGGCACGGTCGGTACGGGCCAGCACGGCATGGGCGCGCGCATAAGCGCCAAAGTGCCGCGCATCGGCCTGCAACCAGGCATCGCGCTCGGCACTTTCGTCACCACTGAGCGGCGCACGGTCCTCGCGCGCAACCCACGCTGCCGCCACATCATCAATGCTCATTTCAGCGCCGGCGCGCATGGCGGGCTCCTTGCGCGGCGGGCCGCTCCTTGTCGTCCTGCATTCCGGTGTCATCGCGTTTCATCGAATCCATCAATACCCGGATCCCTTTGCAGATGTGTTTCTCCACGGTGTTCTCGCTGATCTGCATGCGTTGGGCGATCTCGCGTTGCGAGTAGCCCTCCACCCTGCGCAACACGAAGGCCTCGCGGCACTTCTCTGGCAAGCCGTCGATCAACGCGCCAATGCGCGCCAGCTCCTGCCGCGAAGACGCCAGCCGCTCGGGGCTGACCTCGTCACCGACAATCGCCACGCGGTCGATCTCGGCAACCGCCTCGATCGACACCACCTGCGCGCGGCGCAGCTGCTGCAGCACCACCGAATGCGCCACCGAATACACATAGGCGCGGGGCTGCTGGATATGCGACACATCCGCCATCGCTGCGAGGATGGCGTAGGTTTCCTGCACCACGTCGTCCACGTCCTGGCGCAGCGACAAACGCCGCCGCAGCCAATCGCGCAGCCCCGGCTCGCAGGGCAGCACGTGCTCGGCCAGCCAGCCGGCCCGGTCACGGGCGAGTGCCGCGTTCATCGCGGCACCCGGCTTGCCTGCAGCCATCGGGGATCTACAACCTTGTCGAACATCAGAACGCCTTGCTCACATTGACGTACCAGTAGCGCGGATTGGCCTGGTACACACCGGAGGGGAAACCGAACACATCATCGGACACCGGCGGCCGCTTGTTGGCGATGTTGTTGGCACCCACCTTGACCGCCACGCCGTTGAGCCAGCCCTCGCGCTCGAAATCGTACTTGACGAAGGCATTGGCCAGGGTCTGCGACTTCACCGTCCACGGTGTGCCGTCGGCCAGGGTCAGGCCGTTCTCGACGTACGAACTTGCGTAACGTGCGTTGGCGCCCACCGACAGCTGCTGGTAACGCCAGGTCAGGGTGCCGGACCACTTCCATTCCGGGTTGCCGCCATTGCCGATCAGGTTGCCGCCACCGGTGATGCGGATCGACGGATCGACCAGACCGGTGGCCTTTGCATCTTCCAGCGCCTGCAGCGCCGGCGAGCGCTGGCGGTAGAACTCCACCAGGTGGGTGCCGGTGACCGACACGTCGAAGCGTCCGATGGCGGTCTCCGGCGAGTTCCAGCTGAAGTTGTAGTCCACGCCACGCAGCGTCTGCGGCTCCAGGTTGACGTACTGATCGGTGACGTAGAGCACCTTGCCAGCGGCAGCCAGGCCAGTACCGGCGAAGCGGGCGATGTCATCCGCGGTCGGGTCGGCGCGCACCACGGCGGCATTGCTGCTGCCCTGCTGGCGCAGGATGTAGTCCAGGATCAGCGCATTGCCCTCGCCGAACAGGCCGATGATGCCTTCCTGCTCATACTTGTAGTAATCCACGGCAAACGTGAAACGGCCGTAGTTCTCGGGGATGAAACGCGGCTGGAACACCAGCCCGGCGCTGGTATTGGTGGAAGTTTCCGGCTTGAGGTTGGGGTTGCCGGAACGGCGCGCCGTGGTCGAATACGTATAGCCGCCGCAGTTGGCGATCGACGCCTGCGTGCCGGTGCGCACGTCGGCCTCGCACTGGATGTAGTCGGTGCGGTTGTTGGAGCGGCTCACCACGGTCGCGTTGATCTGCTCCAGGTTGGGCGCGCGGAAGCCCTTGGCCCAGGACGAGCGCAGGGTAAGGCCATCAAAGATCTGCCAGCCCAGCGCCAGCTTGGGCTTGGCGACGTTGCCGAAGTCGTTGTAGCGCTCGGCACGCCCGGCCACCTGCAGGTCCAGCGAGCGCACCAGCGGCACGTTCATCTCCGGCGATACCAGCGGCACCGAGAACTCGGCGAACAAGCCGGCCACCGTGCGCGAACCATAGGTGTCCGGGGTCGGGCTGACGCCATACATGTCGCTGGGGTATTCCACCCCGGTGATGGCGTCGGTGAAGGTCACCGAGCCGTCCACGCGCGCATCGCGGTCGTCGCGCTGGGTTTCATGGCGCACTTCCAGGCCTGCCGCCATGCCCACGTCGCCGGCCCAGGTCTTGAACAGGTCCGCACGCGAGGCTTTGAAATCCCACAGGAACAGCTCGGTCTTGCTTTGCCGTTGCGCCTTGTAGAAGAACTGGTCCAGCTTGTCCCAGTCGTTGCAGCCACCGCAGAACGGGTTGTAGGCCGACGCGGTTGGATTGGCCAGCGCCTGCTGGAACAAAGACATGCTCACCGCGTCCTGGGTGTCCTTGACCTTTGCCTGCGAGTACAGCGCCGCCGACTCCCAGTCAAAGCCGAAGTGGAAGCCACGCAGGCCGGCCAGTGCACGCACCTGGGTATTGTTGACCTCGATGCGGGTCGGGCGCTCGAAGCGATAGCTGGTGATGGTCACCGGCAGGCCGTCCGGGCCGATGTTCAGGCCTTCCAGACGATTGGGGTTGAGCGACCCATCGGGCAGATACATCGCGCCGAACGGGTTCCAGTAGTTGCTGGCCGCCACCGTCATCGGCAAGGCGGTGATGGTGTTGACGCCATTCTGCAGGCTGTAGGCACGTGAGTCGTAAATGCCGGCCTCACTGAAGAACGACAGGCCGTTGTCGAAATCGTGCTTCCCGGTGACGAACAGGTTCAGCCGCCGCACATCCGGGCTGATCGACAGCGGGTACTGGCCCTGCTGGTTGTCGCGCAGATTGGCATCGGCACCTGATGTTGCCTTGCTGCCGGACTGTACACACAGGCCATCACCGAGGGTGGCAGCACAGCCACTGTTGCTGGTCGGCTGCACATGGAAGGCGCCCGCCGCAGTGGTCAGCCAAGTGCCGTCCTGCGAAACGCGCGGGCCATTGACGGTGAAATTGCCCCACGGGCTGTTGGTATTGCGGTTGTCGGTACCAGCCAGGCCCTCGAACGGCGTGCCCAGAAAATCCGCCGCACGGTTGCCATTGCGGGTCCAGTCCTGGTCCAGCGAGTTCAAGCCGGTAGTGTTGTAGTAGTTGAAGGCGATGGTGATGTTGGAACGCAGGTCTTCGGAGTTCTTGCCCCACATGCCATTGACGCCGACATCGCTCAGATCGGTGCCTTCACCGAAGCCCTTCTGCACGCTGATGGTGCCGCCATCCATGTCGTCACGCAGCACGTTGTTGACCACGCCAGCCACCGCATCGGTGCCATAGATGGCGGCCGCACCGTCCAGCAGCACCTCCACCCGGCGCAGGTTGGCCACGGGCACTGCATTGGCGTTATAGGTCAGCACCGGTACCAGGTTGCCGTCGGCCTGGCTGGTCGGGTGGACCACGGTGCGGCGCCCGTTGATCAGCAGCAGGGTATTGCCGACGCCCAGGCCGCGCAGGTTGACCGAGGCGATGTCGCCACGTGCGTAGTTGGAGCTGTTGCCGCCGTTGGTACCACTGAAGGAGACATCACCCATCTGCGGGATGGAACGGTACAGGTCGTCCCCGGACACCGCACCGGTGGCCTCGATCTGCTCGGCCTGCAGGGTGGCCACCGGCAGGATTGCCGCCGACTTGCTGCCCTTGATCTGGCTGCCGACCACGGTCACCTGGTCCAAGGTGTTCACGTTCGTGTTGGCCGGTGGCGGTGGCGGGGGCGCAGCAGCTTCAGGTTGCACCGCCTGGCCCACCGCCAGCCCGCCCAGGCCTGATAGCGATGCCAGCATCGGCGTGGCCGCACGCAGGGTGATGGTGCGGCCATCGTCGGAGGCAACGGTTAGGCCGGTGCCGGCCAACAGGCGTGCCAAGGCCTGGCGCGGCTCCATCTGCCCCTTCAACTCGGCCACGGCAATGCGTCCGGCCTCGCCTGAATGCGCGGGCGCCACAATCTGCACGCCGGCCTGGCGGGCGAATTCGGGCAATACGTCCTCGATGTTGCCTGCCTCAAGGTCGAACTGCGGCGGCGCTGCCAGCGCCGGAACGGAGGCGCACAGCGCCACAACTGCCAGACCGCCGCGGATAGCGCTTGCAAGCGGCAACAACTTGAATGAACGCATTGATGTATCCCCAGAAAGTGACGCGAAAGGCGGCAACCACTGCCCCTTGCATCACTTGATGCATGACCGCACAGGTTCCGCCATCCTGTCCGCAATTGGTCGCATGTGCATACCTGCACCCGCACGCCGCGCCATACGCCGTAGTATCCTTCGACGACAACCTCCGCAACCGAGGACCCCGCCCCATGCGTTTTCGCCCGCAGTACGCCCTGACCGCCATGCTCGCCCTGCTGCTCACCGCCTGTGGTAGCGGCCCGGTCAAGCGCGTTTCCGAACCGGCCGCCAGCATCCAGCAGCTCACCGTGGGCAACGACGGCAACTGGGAGGTAGACCTGCGCCTGCGCAACTACAGCTCCATGCCAATGCGGTTTGACAGCGTCAGCCTGGCGGTGAAGGTGGGCGACGAAGCGGCAGGCACGCTGAGCGCAACCCCGGGTCTGTCCATCGGCCCGGAATCGGCGGATGTGATCAAGGTGCGCCTGCAGCCTGCCTCGGCCGCGCGCCTGGTGGTGGCTGACGCATTGGCCGGCAGCAGCACGTTGTTCTACGAGCTGGAAGGCAGCGTCAGCGCAACACCGGAAGACAAGAAGCAACGCAGTTTCGACATCAAGTCGCGCAACAGCCTCAACCAGGCCCCGGGCCTGCCCGGCGTGCTGCGCTGATCCCCACCGTTTCCCGCATCGTTCGAGATCGTTCTGATGAGCAACTACAAAGCCCCCGTTACCGACCTCCGCTTCGCCCTGCACGACGTGCTCAAGGCCGAGTCCCTGTTTGCCGCGATGGGTCTTGAGGACGCCAGCGCCGACGTCATCGATGCGGTACTGGAGGAAGCCGGCCGTTTCAGCGGCGCCGTGCTGGCCCCGCTGAACGCCGTTGGCGACCAGACCGGCTGCAAGCTGGACAAGGCCACCGGCGAGGTCACCACCGCACCGGGCTTCAAGGAAGCCTATGCGCAGTTCGTGGAAGGCGGCTGGACCGGCCTGACCGCTTCGCCGGATTTCGGCGGCCAGGGCATGCCGGAGACGCTGGGCATGGCGCTGAGCGAAATGGTGTCCTCGGCCAACCTGGCCTGGAGCCTGTTCCCCATGCTGTCACACGGCGCGGTCGAGGCCCTCAAGCACTACGGCGAGGACTGGCAGAAGGAAGCCTTCCTCAAGCCGCTGGTCGCCGGCAACTGGACCGGCACCATGTGCCTGACCGAGCCGCATGCCGGCACCGACCTGGGCCTGCTCAAGACCCGCGCCGAGCCGAATGTCGATGGCAGCTATTCCATCACCGGCACCAAGATCTTCATCACCGCCGGCGAGCACGACCTGAGCGACAACATCGTGCACCTGGTGTTGGCCAAGCTGCCGGACGCACCGGCCGGCCCGAAGGGCATCTCGCTGTTTGTCACCCCCAAGTACAAGGTTGACCGCGACGGCAAGCAGGGCGAGCGCAATGCGCTGCGCTGTGGCGCGCTGGAGCACAAGATGGGCATCCACGGTTCGTCCACCTGCGTGATGAACTTCGACGGCGCCCAGGGCTACCTGGTCGGCCAGCCGCACAAGGGCCTGCAGGCGATGTTCGTGATGATGAACTCCGCCCGCCTCGGCGTCGGCGTGCAGGGTCTGGCCCAGTCCGAGCGCGCCTACCAGGGCGCGCTGGCCTATGCCCGCGAGCGCCTGCAGTCGCGCGCGCCCAAGGGCCCGATCCTGGCCGACAAGCCGGCCGACCCGATCATCGCCCAGCCCGACGTGCGCCGCATGCTGCTGACCACCAAGGCGCTGACCGAAGGTGGCCGCCTGCTGGCCGCGCACGCCTACACCCAGCTCGACGCGGCCCAGCATGCCAAGGACGACAAGGCCCGTGCCGACGCCGACACGCTGGTCAGCTTCCTCACCCCCATCGTCAAGGCCTGCCTCACCGAGTGGAGCATCGAGGCCACCTACAACGGCCAGCAGGTGTTCGGCGGCCACGGCTACATCGCCGAGCACGGCATGGAGCAGTACGCCCGCGACGCCCGCATCACCACCTTGTACGAAGGCACCACCGGCATCCAGGCACTGGACCTGATCGGCCGCAAGACCGCCGTCTCGCAGGGCGCCGGCCTGAAGTTGTTCCTGGCCGAGATCGAACAGTTCATTGCCGACAACGCCAGCAACCCGGCCGTGGCCGAGTTCCTGCCGGCCTTGGGTGGCAAGGCCAGGGAATGGGGCAAGCTGACCATCGAGGTGCTGCAGCGTGCCGCCGCCAACCCGGAAGAACTGGGTGCGGCCAGCTGGGATTACCTGTTCTACAGCGGCTATGTCGCCGTCGCCTACTGGTGGGCGCGTTCGGTGGTGGCCGCGCAGGCGTCCAGCCATCCGGAAGCCTTCAAGCAGGCCAAGCTGGAAACCGCGCGTTTCTACTACGCCCGCATCCTGCCGCGCACCCTCAGCCATGCCGCAGGCATCGCTGCAGGCGCCGACTCGCTGATGGCAATGGATTCGGTCCGCTTCGGCGACTGATCCGACAGCAAAAAAAGCGCAAAGCTCCCCTCATCCGCCCCTTCGGGGCACCTTCTCCCGCACGCGGGAGAAGGGAGCGATCAGGAATGCCTGCGACCCTGAAGCCCCTCTTCCGCCCGCGGGAGAGGGGTTGGGGTGAGGGCAGCTTCCGCTTCGCCCCCTCCCTTGCGCCGAAGGCGGAGGGGAGGGCTGGGGAGGGGTTGGCTTTCAGGCGCTTGAAACACCACCAGCCTCGCGGCTCACGCCGTTCCTACAAGGCCAACCGCCATCGGCCTTTACACAAATTGTCACGTATCGTGTATAAGCTGTTTTCCCGATGGAGACAGACACTACACCGCGTAGTCTGATCGATACCGGAGCCGGAACTTCCGCTCCGACAGACGGGTTTTCACTACCGCCCTCCCTGCACCAACTCGGCTCCGTGCGACTGTTGTCGCTGGATGCGCATGGACGGGTGCTGGACTGGATCACCTGGCAGGACGCCGCCTGCCTGTATGCCCGCGGTGCCGTGGCCTGGACATTGGGTGACCCCTGCCTGCACGTGCATGGCGCGATCTCGCGCCTGACCGGCCTGCGCAGCGGCATGGACCTGCACCCGATCATCGCCTCGCGCGGCCATGCCCGTTCGCGCGCCATCGATCCCACTCCCAACCTCACCAACACCGCGCTGTTTGCGCGTGACGCACAGCTTTGCCTCTACTGCGGCCAGCACTTCAGCCGCCCGCAGCTGACCCGCGACCATGTGCTGCCGGTGTCCAAGGGCGGCCAGGACACCTGGGAGAACGTGGTCACCGCCTGCTTCCACTGCAACTCGCGCAAGAGCAACCGCACCCCGCAGCAAGCCAACATGCCACTGCTGGCAGTGCCGTACCGGCCCAGCTGGATCGAGCACCTGATCCTGTCCAACCGCAACATCCTGGCCGACCAGATGGCCTTCCTGAAGGCCCAGCTGCCGCGCAAGGCCCAGCAGCGCGTCGCCTGAAACGGCCACGCCGCGGCTTCGCATTCACGCGGAATCACCGTCCAGGCTGAACAATCGCTTCAGCTTGGGGCAAAACCACGTCATCCGGCATTCACAGGTGTCGCGCTTTGCTTGCCCCACCCTCTCCGGACGGGGAAAATACCGTTTCGAGTGAAACGCGAAGACCATGATCGACTCTGCCAGCTACCCGCGCCTGTCGCGCATCCAGACCCCCGATGACCTGCGCACGTTCGATGAGAGCGAACTGGCAGCCATCGCCGCTGAGTTGCGCGCCTACCTGATCGAATCCGTGGGCAAGAGCGGCGGTCACTTCGCGGCCGGCTTGGGCGTGATCGAGCTTACCGTCGCCCTGCACTATCTGTATGACACCCCGGTCGACCAGCTGGTGTGGGACGTGGGCCACCAGACCTACCCGCACAAGATCCTCACCGGGCGCCGCGACAGCATCCACACCGTCAAGCAGAAGGACGGCGTTGCCCCCTTCCCCAAGCGCGAGGAAAGTGAGTTCGACACCTTCGGCGTCGGCCACTCCTCGACCTCGATCTCGGCCGCTCTGGGCATGGCCATCGCGCGCCAGCGCCAGGGTGACGAGCGCAAGGTGATCGCGGTGATCGGCGATGGCGCGATGACCGCCGGCATGGCCTTCGAAGCGCTGGCCCACGCCGGCGGCATGGACGACGAGCCGAACGTGCTGGTCATCCTCAACGACAACAACATGTCCATCTCCGAAGCCGTCGGTGGACTGACCAAGATGCTGGGCCGGGCAACCGCCAGCCGCACGCTCAATGCGCTGCGCGAGAGCGGCAAGAAGATCCTCGGCGACAAGCGCCACAGCCCCCCTGCCCGCTTCGTGAAGCGCTGGGAAGAACAGTGGAAGGGCATGTTCGTGCCCTCCACCGCCTTCGAGCAGATGGGCTTCCATTACACCGGCCCGATCGATGGCCATGACCTGCCGCTGCTGCTGTCCACCCTCAAGCACCTGAAGGATGCCAAGGGCCCGCACCTGCTGCACATCATGACCACCAAGGGCAAGGGCTACGAGCCAGCCGAAGACGACCAGATCGGCTACCACGCCGTCGGCCCGTTCGATCCCAGCAAGGGCCTGCCGGAAAAGGGCGCGCCCAAGAAGCCGACCTACACCGACATCTTCGGCAACTGGCTGTGTGATGTCGCCGCCGCCGAGCCGCAGTTGCTGGCGATCACCCCGGCCATGCGTGAAGGCTCGGGCCTGGTGCGTTTCAGCAAGGAATACCCGGAACGTTACTTCGACGTCGCCATCGCCGAACAACATGCGGTAACACTGGCCGCCGGCATGGCCACCCAGGGCGCCAAGCCCGTTGTCGCGATTTATTCGACCTTCCTGCAGCGCGCCTACGACCAGTTGGTGCACGACGTCGCCACCCAGGACCTGGACGTACTGTTCGCCATCGACCGCGCCGGCGTGGTCGGCCCGGACGGTGCTACCCACGCAGGCAATCTCGACCTGAGCTACCTGCGCTGCGTGCCGAACATGGTGGTCATGGCCCCAGGCGATGAAGCCGAATGCCGGCAGATGCTCAGCACGGGCCTGCAGTACAAGGGCCCAGCCGCCGTGCGCTACCCACGCGGCACCGGCCCCGGCGCAGCCGTCGGCACCGACCTGTCCACGTTGGAGATCGGCAAGGCACAGCTGCGCGTGCAGGGCAGCCGTCTGGCCATCCTCGCCTTCGGCGCGGCCGTACCCGCGGCGGAGCAGGTAGGCCGCGAGCTGGGCCTGAGCGTAGTCAACATGCGTTTCATCAAGCCGCTGGACAAGGCGATGCTGCTGGAGCTGGCACGCAGCCACGATGGTTTCGTCACCGTTGAGGACAACGTGGTTGCCGGCGGCGCTGGCTCGGGCGTGTCGGAACTGCTCAATGCCGAAGCCGTGCTGATGCCGATGCTGCATCTCGGCCTGCCCGACAGCTACCAGCACCATGCCAGCCGCGAAGACCTGCTGGCCGAAGCCGGGATTGACGCCGCCGGCATCCGCGCAGCGATCCTGAAGCGCTGGCCGAAGCTGCAGGACACTACAGCACCGTTGAGCGCCGCTGGCTGAGCCGAGCAAGCAAGAACGCACCAACACGCCCCACTTGCCGATGACTTATCCCGAATCCGATGCCAGCCCTCTGGCATCGGATTTTTTGTGGGAGCGGCGTAGCCCCGTAGCCCGGGTAGGCGCAGCGCACCCGGGAAGCGAATCTCCAACGATCTTTACAGGCTGCGGGTAGTGCCGCGCCATGCTCGGCAGAAGCTTTACCGGGAACGCCCCATGCCGAGCATGGCTCGGCACTACCGGGCTGGTGGTCAACCACGCAGGTACCGCAAAAATCAGCCAGCAGGACCATCGCGACGAAACAACTCCCACTCATCTACCTGGCTGCCATCCGGCAAATGGCAGACGCCGTACTCGGCGCCTTCTGCATTCTTGCGGATCTCAAGCTTTCCGCCCTTCTTCACGCAATGCTCGGACGCCGGGTTGGCCATGCCCACACGCTGCGGAGCGGCTTGACCCTGAGCGCTCTGCCTCGGGCTACACGCCGTCAGACCGAGCAACGACACAACAGCGATACCGCGGATCCATGAAGCAGGCATGTCTCGTCCCAAGGGCTTAGGCGCATAATCAGCGTCGGCCACAGGCTAGCAGGATCCCACCAAGTCCGCGTGCAGGACAAAGGCGCACACCCTGAGGCGGCGCCCTTCCACAACAGCAAGAAGCGCACCTGGAAGTACACGCTGCCCTATGTCGCAGCGACCAGATCAATGCCGGTACCCGGCGCCGGCCTCAGTCCATCACCACCGTCAGCTCTTCCAGCACTCCCTGGAAGGGATAGGGCACCGCATAGCTCTCATCAACCGGCGAGGTGAATGCCTGCCCGACTCCCAGAGAACCCAACACGGGTGGGCCCAGCCGATCGATGTGCCCGCGCGCCACGCGACGCCCGTTTACATGCATTTCAATCGCGCCGGCAGGGCCATCGTTCTCGCGCTTGAACGACAGCTGCAGCAACGCAGTCCCGGCGGGCACCGGTTCCGAAGCGCGCAATTGAACGCGCTCGCGGCCGTTGATGTTGTTACTGAAGACCAGATAGCCCTCGCGCATATACCACGCAAACCCGCCAAGGCGGCTGCCATAGGCCATCAACATGCCGTCCCCCGTTCCGGCCGCGACCCGTGCATGCGCTTGCACCGAGAAGCTGGACTTCGCCAGACGAGGCAAGGACTTGGTCGGCAGGCGCTGCACCGGCGGGTGGTAGCTGAAAGTTCTTCGATTGCCAGCCACGGTGGGTGCGCCATAGTCGCGGCCCTCCACGTAGTTGGACAATGGATAGACATTGTTCCGGCGTGCCTCCTCGTCGAACAGCTGCTTCAGCGCTTCAAGCTTCTCCGGATAGGCGGCTGCCACATCATGGGATTGGCTGAAGTCCTCGGCGAGGTTGTACAACTCCCACCGATCTGTGTCGAAGCCCTCCGGATACGGCTTTATCCAGGGCGTCATGTGCCGGGCACTTGCGATCCAGCCATCCTGATACAGCGCACGGTTGCCGAGCATTTCAAAGTATTGGGTTCTTGCTGGCGCGCTGCTGCGTTCGCCCCGGAACGTATCGGCAAAGCTGCTGCCATCCAATGCGCGCTGCCCAACCCCGTCCACAAACGCAGGCATCGGCGCATCTGCTACTTCGAGAATTGTCGCTGCAACGTCGTTGACGTGGGCAAAGTCGCGCACGGTACGGCCGGGCGCGGTGATCCTGCCAGGCCAGGAAACCGCCATGGCCACACGCAATCCGCCGAAATGCGAAGCCACCTGCTTCATCCATTGAAACGGCGTGCTCCCAACCCACGCCCAGGCTGACGAATAGTCGTTGAAATGCAGCGGGCCACCCAGTTCATCGAGGTGCTCAAGCTGCGCAGGGGCTCCGCTGGCTGCATCCATGTAACCGTGAATGCCCTCCATGCCACTCGCGCCGTTGTCACCTGCAACATAGAACACGACCGTATTGCTGGCGGGATCATCAGCGGCCGCCTCATTCAACAGCCGGCTGATTTCATGGTCCGTATGCGCGAGATAGGCTGCGAACACTTCCATCTGCCGTGCAAACACCTTGCGCTGGGCCTCATCAAGCGCGCTCCAGGCAGGTATTTCCGGTGGCCGCGGCGTCAATACAGCATCTGCCGGTATGATCCCGAGCGTCTTCTGGCGCGCGAAGATTTCTTCCCGCAACGCGTCCCAGCCCTGGTCGAATCGTCCTTTGTATTTCTCTATCCACTCCTTGGGCACATGGTGCGGGGCATGCACTGCACCGGTGGCTAGATACAGGAAATAAGGCTTCTGCGGTGCGATGGATCGGTGCGTTCTCAGCCACTGGATGGCATCGTCGACGAAGTCGGCGGTCAGGTGATAGCTGCTTCCCTGCCGATGGTCCGCTTCCACCGGCGTGGTGTTGCGATAGAGGCTGGCTGGCTCCCAGTGGTTGTCACCACCGTGGTTCATGATGCCGTAGAAATAGTCGAACCCCAGCCCGGTAGGCCAACGATCAAATGGACCGGCGGGTGAAACCTCCCATTCCGGCGTGTTGTGCCATTTCCCTATTGCTGCAGTGCTGTATCCCGCATGCGACAACACCTTCGCGATGGGTGCGGCATCCGCCTTCCAGACGGCGTCATAACCGGGCGTGCCGGTCGCCCAGTCGGCAACACGGCCAAAGCCTACCGCGTGGTGATTGCGGCCGGAAAGCAGCGACGCGCGTGTCGGCGAGCACATGCCGGTGGTGTTGAAATTGGTGAAGCGCAGTCCGCCGCGTGCCACGCTGTCAAATGCCGGCATCTGCGCCAAGCCGCCGAAGCCGGCAGGGTCACTGAAGCCGACATCGTCCAGCAGGACAACAATGATGTTGGGACGACTCCCAGAAGGCTTTTCCTGCGCCCACCCCGAAGCACCCGCAGTACAAGCCAACAGCATGGCCGCAACCACCAGCCCCACCCTGGACACCAGCCAACGCTTGTTCCCCATCCCGAAACGCCCCTAAACGCAGTTGCTGCCAACTTGCCCTCGAAGAACGACCATAACAAGGCAGCTTCTGTAGCTTCAGTGACTAGCAACGCCTTGCGGCGCCTTGGCGCGCAGAAGCTGCTCGGCTTCCCGTTGATTTGATCCAGGTATTCCTGGTGGTCCCCGGCAAACCAGCCCGGGCAGATCCGCGAAGCCGAAAAATTTCACGAAGCGCCAGATCGGCACGACGTTGAAGCAGGTTGAGGCCGGAAAACGGAGCAAGGATGTCTGCCGTGAGCTGGGCGTTTCCATGCGCCTTACTTCATGTGGAGGAGCAAGTGCAGCGGCATGGACGCCTGCCAGACTGGACTCTGTGCCTGGAGCCCGATCACACAACGGCGCTGGGGTAGCGCCGCACTTCCAGGTTTTTAACCCATCCGGCAGCCGCTAAGATTCATCCTCTGCCGAAGGAAAAGAACATGCCCCAAGACACCCTGCTCCACGACATGTTGATCACCTTGGACAGGCTCATCACCGTCTTTTCTTCCGCCACCCCGGATGAAAAAGCTTGGCGCGAAGCGATCATCGAAATGCGCGAAATCCGAGCCTCATTGGCAGGATCTCCAGCATTGGAGAGATTCGTCGGCAAGCGCATAAGGCAGTCCCTCGATATCCGCGGTTTGAGCCTCAGCAACGGCCCCGCCACGCGCGCACTCCTAGGCCCTACCCTCGCCACCAACCTGACGCTGGCCAGGCAAGTAGTGGAAGGCTACCTGGGCAAGCGCTGAGGAACGAAGCAGCTTTCCACCCCAGCCTGCCGGCAGCCGACCAGGCAGAAATCAGGTGCGGAACTACCGCAATGCTTTGCGGCGACGCAGCTCCCGATCTTCGCGGCTTGGTCGCGGCGAGCAAACTGGGACCTTGATCCCTCTCCGCCAGGGATCAAGGTTGTCCTTGCTTTCAGCTCGCAGGGCAGCCCTTTGTTTGACTTACTACGATCCCCCATACCCGACAGAGAAATCATCGATGTCCGACCTCCCTCCCCTTCCCAATCTCACGCTCGGACGCTATCGCCATTTCAAAGGCGGCGAATACGAGGTGATCGGCCTCGCCCGGAGCAGCGAAACATTGGAAGCAGTGGTCCTATACAAGCCCCTGTATGGCGACCGGGGCCTGTGGGTCAGGCCATATGCCATGTTCGTTGAACAGGTCACCGTCGAAGGCGTGTCCCAGCCAAGTTTCGCCTACCAAGACTGACGGCTCCATGCGCCACGGCGCAGGGAGCAAACCACGCGGGCAACGAAAAAGGGCCTGCGCAATGAAGCGCAAGCCCTTGTTCGTATTGCAGTAGTGGTCGGGACGGCCGGATTTGAACCGACGACCCTCTGCCCCCCAGGCAGATGCGCTACCAGGCTGCGCTACGCCCCGATCGTTACTGCTTTCGCCTTGCGGCGAGCCGGTGATTATACCGGTTTTCACACAAAAAAGATCAACGACGGAGCAGTTGCAATACTTCTTCCAGCTCCATGCGTACCTGCTTGATGATCTGGTTGCTCAGCGCCGACTCTTCGCGGGCGCCCTCGCCTTCCAGCCGCAGGCGGGCGCCACCGATGGTGTAGCCCTGTTCGTACAGCAGGCCGCGGATCTGCCGGACCATCAGCACGTCATGGCGCTGATAGTAACGACGGTTGCCACGGCGCTTGGCCGGCTCAAGGCTGGGAAACTCGGTTTCCCAGTAGCGCAGCACGTGCGGCTTGACGTCGCACAGCTCGCTGACCTCACCAATGGTGAAGTAGCGCTTGGCCGGAATCGGCGGAAGTTCGCGGTTACTGCCCGGATCCAGCATATGCCTCCACCCGCTCCTTGAGCTTCTGGCCCGGACGGAAGGTGACTACCGTACGGGCGGAAATCGGAATTTCCTCGCCGGTCTTGGGGTTGCGACCCGGGCGCTGGTTCTTGCGCCGCAGATCGAAATTGCCGAAGCCCGACAGCTTCACCTGACGTCCCTGTTGCAATGCATCGCGCAACACATCGAAAAACGCGTCGACAAACTCCTTGGCCTCACGCTTGTTCAGACCGACTTCGTCAAACAAACGATCCGCCATCTCCGCCTTGGTCAATGCCATGCCTGCTCCCTGTATCCCGCTTCAGCCACGGATCTTTGCGCCGTGCCCGTGATCAATCGCCGCCACCACATCGGTGACTACGGCTTCCACGTCACGGTCCGTCAGGGTGCGCGACTTGTCCTGCAAAATCAAGCCCATAGCCAAACTCTTGAAGCCTGGCTCGACACCCTGGCCGACATAACGGTCGAACAGTGCGACATCGCGCAGCAGCTCACCGCCGGCGCCGCGGATGGTGGCGGACAGCTCGGCCCAGCTGACTGATTCAGCTACGACCACGGCCAGGTCACGGCGCACGGCCGGGAAGCGCGACAGTTCGTTGGAACGCGGCAGCGAACGCGCCGCCAGCGGCGCCAAGTCCAGCTCGAAGCCGTACACGTCCACGTCCACTTCCATGGCCTTGGTCAGGCGCGGATGCAGCTGGCCGATCCAGCCGATGCACTGCCCATCGCGCCAGATATCGGCCGAACGCGCCGGATGCGCGTAAGGACGCTGCGAGGCGCGGAACTCCAGCACGGCGCCGGAGGCGGCGGCCAGCGATTCCAGGTCACCCTTGAGGTCATGGAAATCAACCTTGCGCGCCTTTTCACCCCACTGCAGGGTGGCAGCATCGCCACACACCGCAGCGGCAACACGCACGGTTTCCTTGGGTGCGGGCTTGCCCTCCCCGGCCTGCGCCTCGAACACGCGGCCAATCTCGAACAGGCGTACGCGGCCAGCCTGGCGGGCGACGTTGCGGCCCAGCGTGGCCACCAGACCCGGCAGCAGCAACGGGCGCATCACTGCCAGCTCGGCCGACAGCGGGTTGGCCAGTGCGACCAGACCATCGTTCTGCTGCCACTGCTTCAACAGCTCGGCATCGACGAAGGCGAAGTTGATGGTTTCCAGCATTTCGCGGGCCACCAGCTGGCGGCGCACACTGAGGTCATCCAGACGGGTTTCGCTGGGCATGGCGATGCGTGCAGCGCCGCCCGGCAAGGTGGTCGGGATGGACTCATAGCCGTGGATACGGGCCAGCTCCTCGATCAGGTCTTCTTCGATGGCGATGTCGAAACGACGGCTGGGGCCGGTAACGGTCCAGCCATCGGCAGCCGCCTCGACCTGCATCCCGAGCGCGCGCAGGATGCGCTCCACTTCGGCGTCATCGATCTGGATGCCCAGCACGCGAAGGATGCGGGCGCGGCGCAGGTGGATGTTGGCGGCGACCGGCAGGTCGGCCTCACGCACGGCCTCGGTGACCGGCGCCGGCGTGCCGCAGGCCAGGTCCAGCACCAGCCGGGTGGCATATTCGATGGCAACGCGCGGCAGCTGCGGATCAACGCCACGCTCGAAGCGGTGGCCGGCGTCGGTGTGCAGGCCCAGCTTGCGGCCGCGGCCCATGATGGCCGCCGGGGCGAAGTGCGCGGCCTCCAGGAAGACCTTGCTGGTGGCGTCGGTAACGCGGGTATCGAAGCCGCCCATCAGGCCGGCCAGGCCGACCGGACGGTCGGCATCGGTGACCACCAGGAAGCTGTCGTCCAGCGCGGCGTCGCGGCCGTCCAGCAGCTTGAGGCTTTCACCAGCACGCGAGCGGCGCACTGCGATCGGCCCCTTCAGCGTATCCAGGTCGTAGGCGTGCATCGGCTGGCCGAGTTCCAGCATCACGTACTGGGTGATATCCACCAGCAGCGATACCGGGCGCACGCCGCTGCGGCGCAGGCGCTCGGCCATCCACAGCGGGGTGGTCGCGGCGGCATTGACGCCCTCGATCACGCGGCCGAGATAACGCGGCGCGTCGGCACCGGCGTCGAGCTGGATGGTCAGCTCGCGCGTACCCACGGCCGGCACGGCGTCGGCGGCAAACGGCTTCACCTCGCTGCGGGTAGCTGCAGCCACGTCGAAGGCGATGCCGCGTACGCTGAAGCAGTCAGCGCGGTTCGGGGTGAGTTTGATCTCGATGCTGGCATCCGGCAGGCCGAGGTACTCAACCAGCGCGGTGCCAACCGGTGCGTCGTCCGGCAGTTCCAGCAGGCCGGAAGCATCATTGTCCAGGCCCAGTTCCTTGGCCGAGCACAGCATGCCGTTGGATTCCACGCCGCGCAGCTTGGCCGGCTTGATCTTCAGCTCGCCGAGCTGTGCACCCACCATGGCCAGCGGTGCGACCAGACCCGGGCGCGCATTCGGCGCGCCGCAGACGATCTGCAGCAGCTCAGCCTGGCCTGCATCGACCTTGCAGATCTGCAGACGGTCAGCTTCCGGATGGCGGGTAGCTTCGACGATGCGCGCGACCACCACATTGTCCAGGCCTGCGCCCAGCGCGGTGACTTCTTCGACTTCCAGACCAATGGCAGTCAGCACAGCACTGAGTTCGTCGCGCGAGGCGGTGGTTGGTACGTGGCTGCGCAGCCAGCTTTCAGAGAATTTCATGTGGTTACCTTGAGGGGAGGCGCGCCTCCCGTTGCGGTTCTTTGTTGATACCCGGCGCTTTGCGCCTGGGGTTGGTCAACGTTATTGAGCCGAGCAGGAGTTGCCGAGCATGGCTCGGCACTACAGCCGCTCGTTTACGCGAACTGCTTGAGGAAGCGGACGTCGTTCTCGAAGAAGGCGCGCAGGTCGTTGACGCCGTAACGCAGCATCGCGAAACGCTCCACGCCCAGGCCGAAAGCGAAGCCGGTGTAGCGCTCCGGGTCGATGCCAACCGACTTCAGCACGTTCGGGTGGACCATGCCGCAGCCCAGCACTTCCAGCCAGCGGGTGCTGCCATCGGGCTGCTGCCAGGCAATGTCCACTTCCGCACCCGGCTCCACGAAGGGGAAGTAGCTCGGGCGGAAACGCATCTCAAAGTCGCGCTCGAAGAAGGCGCGCACGAACTCGGACAAGGTGCCCTTCAGATCGGCGAAGGTGGAGTGTTCGTCCACCAGCAGGCCTTCAACCTGATGGAACATCGGCGAGTGGGTCTGGTCGCTGTCGCTGCGGTACACCTTGCCGGCGGCAATCATGCGCAGCGGCGGCTTGTGGTCGCCCATGTAGCGCACCTGCACACCGGAGGTATGCGTGCGCAGCAGGCGGCCGTCGCCGAAGTAGAAGGTGTCGTGCATGGCGCGCGCCGGGTGGTGCGGCGGGAAGTTCAGCGCCTCGAAGTTGTGCCAGTCGTCTTCGATTTCCGGGCCTTCGGACAGTTCGTAACCCAGGCGACCGAAGATCTCGGTGATGCGCTCCAGGGTGCGCGTGACCGGGTGCAGGCCGCCGCGCTCGCCATGACGGCCCGGCAGGGTGACATCGATGCTTTCAGCGGCCAGGCGTGCGTCCAGCGCGGCGTTTTCCAGCAGCGCCTTGCGCTCACCCAGGGCCGAGGACACCGCGTCACGCGCGATATTGATCGCCTCGCCTGCTGCCTTGCGCTCGTCGGCCGGCAAGGCGCCAAGCTGCTTGAGCTGGGCCGTGATGCTGCCGCTCTTGCCCAACAGCGAAACACGCAGGTTTTCCAGCGTTTCCGGGCTCTGCGCCGCGGCCACATCGGCCAGCGCCTGCGCGGTCAAGGATTGGATGTCACTCATGGGATCGACGAAACCTCTGGCCGGCATGCCTACGCGGTATGCGCCGGGCCGACCCCCGTCGCCACCAGTGCCTGATCGCCGCGCAAGCAAGCGCTGCGGCAACCAACACAAAAAAGAATGGGGAAGGACTTGCGCCCTTCCCCATGCATTGTCTCACCACAGCCGCTGCGCGTGAACGCTACAACTGCTGCAGGAAGAACTTATGCCGCCAGTGCGCCCTTGGCCTTTTCTGCCAGAGCGGCAAAACCGGCTGCGTCGTGCACGGCGATATCAGCCAGAACCTTACGGTCCAGGGTGATACCAGCCTTCAGCAGGCCGTTCATGAAACGGCTGTAGCTCAGGCCGTTGATGCGGGCAGCCGCATTGATGCGGGTGATCCACAGCGAACGGAAATTGCGCTTCTTCTGCTTACGGCCAATGTAGGCGTACTGCTGTGCCTTGATGACTGCCTGCTTGGCAACGCGGAAGACCTTGCGACGGGCGTTGTAATAGCCCTTGGCGAGATCCAATACTTTCTTGTGGCGGCGGCGCGCCTGCACACCACGCTTTACTCGTGCCATGGTTCAGTCCTCAGAGGTAGGGAAGCATACGGTCCAGACGGCCTGCGTCTTCTGCGCGGACGTGATTCGTCTGACGCAGGTTACGCTTCCGCTTGGTCGCTTTCTTCGTGAGGATGTGGCTACGGTTGGCGTGACCGCACTTGTACTTGCCGGAGGCGGTCTTGCGGAAACGCTTGGCCGCCGCCCGGTTGGTCTTGATCTTGGGCATTGCTATGTCCTTGATGGTCTCTTTACTGACTGGGCGGTGGGCTGACCCACACTTTCCATCCTTGCCCTTGTCTGTCAAAAGCCCGCGCTCCCACTGGAGGCAGGCAGGTCCTGGGGGTGAAGCAAACAACAAACCCGGCGAACCGGGCCGCCCATTATGCCTTGCGCGCCAGTCACTTGCAAATCGCAAGCAGGCCGGCACCCAGATCAGCTGAACAGGCAAGCAAACAGGGAGGCGGCCAAAGCCCCTCCCTGTTCAGCAAAACGACGGCCGCAAGGCCTTCGGCTTACTTCTTCTTCGGCGCGATCATCATGACCATCTGCCGGCCTTCCAGGCGCGGACGGGACTCGATCACGATGTCCTCGCCCAGATCAGCCTCGATCCGGTTGGCCATCTCGCGACCCAGTTCCTGATGGCTCATTTCGCGGCCACGGAAGCGGATGTTGACCTTGATCTTGTCGCCGTCCTCGAGGAAACGGCGCATGTTGCGCAGCTTGATCTGGTAGTCGCCCTCGTCCGTTACCGGACGGAACTTCACTTCCTTGATCTCGACCTGCTTGGTCTTCTTCTTGGCCTCGTTGGCCTTCTTCTGCATCTCGAACTTGAACTTGCCGAAGTCCATGATCTTGCAGACAGGCGGATCAGCCTGGGGCTGGATTTCAACCAGGTCCAGACCTTCATCCTCAGCCATCGACAGCGCTTCGTCGCGCGACAACACGCCGATCATTTCGCCATCACTACCGATCACGCGCACACGCGGAACGCGGATTTCCTGGTTGCGACGGTTCTGTTTGTTGTCAGGGGTACTGATATTGCAATCTCCGAGTGGATTAGAACCGGTCCGACGGCGGTGCCGCCGGGGCCGGGGCTCTACTTACTTCAATTCTGCTTGCAGCCGTTCAATGAAGGCTTGAACCGACATCGAACCAAGGTCTTCACCGGACCGCGTGCGCACTGCGACCGCCCCGTTTTCCTTCTCGCGGTCACCCACGACCAGCAAATACGGCACGCGCTGCAGCGTATGCTCGCGAATCTTATAGCCGATTTTCTCGTTGCGCAAATCCGCGTCAACCCGGAAGCCTTGATTTGCAAGGGTTTTGCGAACCTGTTCGACGTATTCGGCCTGGGCGTCGGTGATATTGGCCACCATCACCTGTACCGGCGCCAGCCAGGTCGGGAACGAACCGGCGTGGTGCTCGATCAGGATGCCCAGGAAACGCTCCATCGAGCCGACGATGGCCCGGTGCAGCATCACCGGATGGCGCTTCTGGCTGTTTTCGTCAACGTATTCAGCCCCCAGACGGCCCGGCATCATGAAATCGACCTGCATGGTGCCCAGCTGCCAGGTACGGCCGATGGCGTCCTTCAGGTGGTACTCGATCTTCGGGCCATAGAAGGCGCCCTCGCCCGGCAACTCCTGCCATTCCACGCCGCAATGCGACAGCGCCGTGCGCAGCGCACCTTCGGCCTTGTCCCAGGTGGCGTCGTCACCCAGGCGCGATTCCGGGCGCAGGGCGATCTTGATCTGGATTTCCTCGAAGCCGAAGTGCTGGTAAACCGCCAGCGCCTGCTGGTGGAACGCGGTCACTTCCGCCTCGACCTGATCCTCGGTGCAGAAGATATGGCCGTCGTCCTGGGTGAAGCCACGCACGCGCAGGATGCCGTGCAGCGCGCCGGACGGCTCGTTGCGGTGGCAGGAACCAAATTCGCCGTAGCGGATCGGCAGGTCGCGGTAGCTGTGCAGGCCCTGGTTGAATACCTGCACGTGGCCCGGGCAGTTCATCGGCTTGACCGCATAAGTCCGCTTCTCGGACTCGGTGAAGAACATGTTGTCCTGGTAGTTGTCCCAGTGACCGGACTTCTTCCACAGGCTCACGTCCAGGATCTGCGGGCAACGCACTTCGCCGTAGCCGCTCTGGCGGTAGACATTGCGCATGTACTGCTCGACCACCTGCCAGATCGACCAGCCCTTCGGGTGCCAGAACACCAGGCCCGGCGCTTCTTCCTGCAGATGAAACAGGTCCTGCTGCTTGCCGATGCGGCGGTGGTCGCGCATTTCGGCCTCTTCAATGCGCTTGATATAGGCCTCAAGCTGCTTCTTGTCGGCCCAGGCAGTGCCGTAGATGCGCTGCAGCTGCTCGTTCTTGGCATCGCCGCGCCAGTACGCACCGGAGATGCGCATCAGCTTGAAGGACTTCAGGAAGCGCGTGTTCGGCACGTGCGGGCCGCGACACATGTCCACGTATTCCTGGTGGTAGTACATGCCCATCGCGGTGATGTCCTCGGACATGTCCTCGATCAGGCGCAGCTTGTAGTCCTCGCCACGGGCCTTGAAGATCTCGACCACTTCGGCGCGCGGCGTCATCTTCTTGATGACGTCGTAATCCTGCGCGATCAGCTCACCCATGCGCTTCTCGATCGCCGCCATGTCTTCCGGCGTGAACGGGCGCTCGTTGTAGATGTCGTAGTAGAAACCTTCGGCGATGACCGGGCCGATCACCATCTTGGCGTCCGGATACAGCTGCTTCACCGCATGCCCTACCAGGTGGGCGCAGGAGTGGCGAATGATCTCCACACCCTCCTCGTCCTTGGCGGTGATGATGCGCAGCGCGGCATCGTGATCGATCACGTCACTGGCATCGACCTGCACGCCATCGACAGCACCGGCGATGGTGGCCTTGGCCAGGCCGGCACCGATGGACTGGGCAACGTCCATGACGCTGACCGGGTTTTCGAACTGACGGACGCTGCCGTCTGGGAGAGTGATGTTGATCATGAGGTTCACCAAAGGTCACGGCCCGCCGGGCGGGCTGGAAACCATGCCGGGCGGCGTGGCTTCACGGGAGTTTCAAGGGAATTGCGGGCAATAAAAAAGCGCCACGACGGCGCCTGCATCAGGGCGGTGGCGTTGAATCAGCAGTGGGCGATGGTAGTGCTCATGTCACACGCTCGGCCGGCGCTTGGCGCGGGCCACCTTGGATGCCGTCAGCTTGGATGTGCTGATCTTAAACCAATCCCGCGCCGACTGCCTCAGCCGCAACGCTGCACGGGGGTCTGAAACGCAAAAACCCGGCCAAAGCCGGGCTTTTACAGGCCACTTCCCAGGGAAGTGGTGGGCGGTACAGGGTTCGAACCTGTGACCCCTACCATGTCAAGGTAGTGCTCTACCGCTGAGCTAACCGCCCGATACAACTATCGACGCCTGCGACCAAGGTTATACCCGTGAACGCCGCGCGACAACGCTGACTGAAAATGAAAAAACCCGGTTGCCACCGGGTTTTCGTAGCCACTTCGCAAGGAAGTGGTGGGCGGTACAGGGTTCGAACCTGTGACCCCTACCATGTCAAGGTAGTGCTCTACCGCTGAGCTAACCGCCCTTCTCAGCAACCAGTTCAGCGTTGCGAGGGCGCGTATCTTAACCCTGCTTGCGACGAAGAACAATAGTTTCCGCAAAGAATTTCACCTTGGGCCGCCTCAGCCCAGGTTGGCCTCCTTGAGGCGATGGATCTGGTCGCGCACGCGCGCCGCGTCCTCGAACTCCAGGTCGCGGGCATGCTGGTACATCTGCTGCTCCAGCTCCTTGATGCGCGCGGCCAGCTTGGCCGGCTCCAGCGGCAGGTAATCGGCCTCCGGCTCGGCGACGCGGCGGCCCCTGCCCTTGGCGCTGGACTTGGGCGAGCTCTCTTCGTGGGCGCCTTCGAGGATATCGACAATCGGCCGCGCCACCGACTTGGGCACGATGCCATGCGCCTCGTTGTACTCCACCTGCTTCTGCCGGCGACGATCGGTTTCGTCGATGGCCGCCTGCATCGAACGGGTCATCTTGTCGGCGTAGAGGATCGCCTTGCCGCGCACATTGCGGGCAGCGCGGCCGATGGTCTGGATCAGCGAGCCAGTCGAGCGCAGGAAGCCCTCCTTGTCCGCATCCAGGATCGCCACCAGCGACACCTCCGGCATGTCCAGGCCCTCGCGCAGGAGGTTGATGCCAACCAGCACGTCGAACTTGCCCAGGCGCAGGTCACGGATGATCTCCACCCGCTCCACGGTGTCCACATCCGAGTGCAGGTAGCGCACGCGGATGCCGTGTTCACCCAGGTACTCGGTCAGGTTCTCGGCCATGCGCTTGGTCAGGGTGGTGACCAGCACACGGTCCCCCATCTTGATGCGCGCATTGCACTCGGACATCAGGTCGTCCACCTGGGTGCCGACCGGGCGGATCTCCACCTGCGGATCGATCAGGCCGGTCGGACGCACCACCAGCTCGGTGATGTCATCGCCGGACTCACGCAGTTCGTAAGGGCCGGGCGTGGCCGAGACATAGATCGCACGCGGCGAGCGCGCCTCCCACTCCTCGAAACGCAGTGGCCGGTTGTCCAGCGCCGACGGCAGGCGGAAGCCGAATTCCACCAGGGTTTCCTTGCGCGAGCGATCGCCCTTGTACATGGCGCCGATCTGCGGAATGGTCACGTGTGACTCGTCGATGACCAGCAGGGCATCCGGCGGCAGGTAGTCGAACAGGGTCGGCGGCGGCTCGCCCGGCGCCTTGCCGGTGAGGTGCCGCGAGTAATTCTCGATGCCGTTGCAGTAGCCCACCTCGGCCATCATCTCCAGATCGAACTGGGTGCGCTGCGCCAGGCGCTGCGCCTCGACCAGTTTGTTCTGTGCGTAAAGCTGCTCCAGCCGCTCCTTGAGCTCGACCTTGATGGTGTCCACCGCCGCCAGCACCCGCTCACGCGTAGTGGCGTAATGCGTCTTCGGATAGATGGTGTAGCGCTGCATCTTGCGCAGACTTTCGCCGGTCAGCGGGTCGAACATGCTCAGCTGCTCGATCTCGCCATCGAACAGTTCGATGCGCACCGCCTCGCTATCCAGTTCTGCCGGAAACACATCGATAATCTCGCCACGCACGCGGAAGGTACCGCGCTGCAGCTCGTATTCGTTGCGGGTGTATTGCAGCTGGGTCAGGTGCTTTATCAGGTCGCGCTGGTCGATGCGCTCGCCCTTGGACAGGATCAAGCGCAGCGACAGGTAGTCTTCCGGCGCACCCAGGCCATAGATTGCCGATACCGTGGCAACGACGATCGCATCTGGCCGCGACAGCAGGGTTTTGGTTGCCGCCAGACGCATCTGCTCGATGTGTTCGTTGATCGAGCTGTCCTTCTCGATGAAGGTATCCGACGACGGCACATAGGCCTCGGGCTGGTAGTAATCGTAGTAGCTGACGAAGTACTCCACCGCATTGTTCGGGAAGAATGCCTTGAACTCACCGTACAGCTGCGCGGCCAAGGTCTTGTTGGGCGCCATCACCAGGGTTGGACGCTGCACCTGCTGCACCACGTTGGCGATGGTGTAGGTCTTGCCGGAGCCGGTCACGCCCAGCAGGGTCTGTTTGGCGATGCCCGCCTCGAAATTGGACACCAGCTTATCGATGGCGGCCGGCTGGTCGCCCGAGGGCGAATACGGCGATACGAGCTGGAAGCTGTCGGACATGAGGGCAGCACGACTTGGGAGACATTTCAGTATAGCGAGCCCGGGCCTCACATCCCGGCGAGCGCTAAACCCATGTTCAGGGGCTGGACGCAGCGAACGCTTTGGCCAGCTTTTTCCACCACGCTGCACTTCACAAAACGCGCGAACCGACCGCCATGCCCCTGCCCCTCCACGTCGCAACCCAACGCCGCCCCACGCCGGGCTTCACCCTGCCTGAGTTCATTATCTGCCTGGTGATAGCAGCAATCCTCGCAGCCATTGCACTGCCCAAGCTGCAGCAGACACTGCACCGCCAGCGTGCCATCTCGGCCCAGAACGCGCTGGTTGCGCACCTGCACCTGACACGGGCGACCGCGCTATGGCGTCGTCAGCCAACCCTGATCTGCCCGACAGTCGACGGCAATCGATGCAGCCACAGGGGCGACTGGGGGACCTCATGGCTGGTTTTCCTGGATCCGGACGGTGACGGAAGAGCAAACGCCCCATACGACATCATCCGCGTCACCCTGGGCGCCCGACAACCGAAGCTCAGGGTATTTGGCTCCGCCGGACGCTCCCATGTGCGCTATCTGGCCGACGGGCGCAGCGCGGGCTCCAACCAGACCATCCGATTCTGTGATCCCTCCGGCGCCCTGCAGGCAGCGATCATCATCAACAACAGCGGACGTGTGCGAAGCACTTCAGGTCGCGGCGCGCAAAGGTGCCCTCCGTGAAGCACAGGTGTTGCACTCCTTCATCTCGCCGAGTAGAATGCGCCTCCCCGCCCGAATAGCTCAGCCGGTTAGAGCACTTGACTGTTAATCAGGGGGTCGTTGGTTCGAGTCCAACTTCGGGCGCCAAATAAATAAACACAAAGCCCGCCGCAAGGCGGGCTTTGTGTTTTGCGGGACGCAACACTCCGCTGCAACAATCAGGACTCGTCCGCTAAAAAAAAACCGCCATTTCTGGCGGCTTTTCCGGATAGCTGCCTTACCAGCACTCGCCTACCGAGGCAGTACCGCTCTTGGTCCGCACACCCTGCGCATTGATCGTCAGCGTTCCGCATTTCGGATCCTTCTGACTGGACGTAGGGACAGCCTCCAGAATGTAGGCGCGCGCGGTGGGATCCCCGCCCTGGAAACCAACCACATAGAAGCTGTTCAGATCAGCCTCGCAGGTGGGCGCCGGCGCCCCTACATACGTCAGGTTGGTGGTATGAAACCGCTCCATCGTCTGCGCATGCTGCTGCAGGCACCCCTCAACCGCAGTACGCCGCGCCTTGACTACATAATCCCGATAATTGGGATAGACAATGGCCGACAGGATCGCAATCACTGCGACAACGACCATCAACTCCACCAAGGTAAAGCCCGCCTCACGCGGCACCAAACCCGACCTACGCTGTACGCGAACCATGTTGTTCATCCCCTTCAATCCCCCGCAAGCTCGCGCCAGGAGACGCGCTTGATATTGCCATTGTTGGTGTTGGTCTTGGTCTTCTGGTAGCTACCGTCGTCCAAGCTTGTATACATGGTGTCGCCAATAAAGATCGGGTTGTTCGGGCTGCTGCCATAGCCAATACCCGAGACCGGCGCACCATCCAGCGAATCCTTGCTATCGATCACGCCATCGCCATTGGCATCGAAGAAGCCACCGGACAGACGCCCACCGGTGAACGGATCGATCGCCATGGTGAAACCCCTGCCTGTCGGACTGCATACGTCGGCCGAATCCGGGATACGTGTGGTGCCAATCAGCGTAAGCCCCTGGAAGAAGTTGGGCACCACCATACGTTCCCCTGCGGCAACACCCGTCGAAGGCACCAGGTTCATGAACCAGCCATCGGTACCAGGCGCCGAAATGCGCTCCAGCACGCGCACGTCGTACCCACCGACCTTGCCCTCATTGACAATGCTTACCTCCTTCAAGCCAGCGGTGCCGGAGATGGTCGACCCCTTGTCAACCAGGCCATACCAGGTCTGCACGTTCTTGTTGGCGCGATCAGCCGAATTCAGATAACGCCCGGTGCCCACGAAAACCCAGGTCTGCAGGGTCTTGGGATTCACCGCCACCAGCGGTGCAGCGGTGATCGGCTTGGCGGCTCCCGCGGCGTACAGCAGACTGACGGTTCCGGTAGCAAGCTTGAAACGCCAGAGGTTTCCCTTCAGGTCGCCAGCGTACACCGTATCCACCAGGCCATTGCCGGCGGCGGACCATGCATTGACCCCTGAGAGGCCGTTGTCGCCCCCGACCGCGGTGGAAATGGTCGACACATCGCCATCGGCGAGATCGATCACCACCAGCTTGGCAATGCCGTCGGTGCTGTTCGGCCCGTTACCCAGCACTACGCGCCAATCGCCATCGGCCACCTGCGAGACGATCGGCTGTCCAAGGTTGTTGCCCAGCGCCGCATCATTGATTTCCCACATCAACGTCGGTGACGCCGGGTTGGTGACATCCAGTGCGAAGATGGTCTTGCCACCACGCCCCATGGTGCCGATCAATGCAGTGCGCCAGCGTGCACCGTCGTACCAATCTGCCGCGGTCATCGCGCCATCAACAGTATAGGTATGCTCGTAGTTGGGGTCCGTGAACTTCTGGGTACCCGACAATTTGGCCATGCCTTCGGTAGGCACGAAAGCAAACAGTTCCTTGCCCGTATTGGCATTGAAACCATGCAACATGCCGTCGTTTGCGCCAACGTACACAACCGGCGTGCGGCCTGCCTGTGCGGAGGCAAAGGCGGCGTAGCCGGAAGCACCGGTGAATGAACTATTGACGTACAGTCGGCTGTTCGGGGTGCCGACATACACCGGCTGCGAGTTGACGATGTCCCCCAGCAGACTCAGGCGGTTACGGAAAGCGCCGCCATTACTCTTCTCCCCGGAACGATCACCGCGCAGATAATTGACAACGCCCGTGGACAGGCCGTTGATCGAACCCTGGAAATCCGCCAACCGGCCGCCATTGTTGTAGTAAATCTTGCGGGCATTGGTGGTGGCATTGGTCGGACCCCAGACCGGAAACTGATCAGCCGCCGACCACGCCTGCGTCAACGCGCCGGTGGATGTGTTGACGTCGTACGCATACAGACGACCGGCCCATTCGCGGTTCTGGCCTGTAACAAACTGCGCTTGGAAAGTGCGCGCACCTGCCTCCAGCTTGGTAGAGTTTGCAGCAAAGGAACTGGCAGAGCCCTCTGCGCGCTTGGCGATCGATTCGAACGCCTGCCGCAGGCTGGCAACCATCTTGTCCGCCTCGCTGGCCACGTAAAAATTGTCCGGACGCGGATAATTGTTCTTGGTACTGGTGACACCACTACCATCCAGGTAGTCCGTATTGGTATGCCACCACGATTCCTGCAACGCACCGGTGGTCAACGGATCAAAGCCCAAGGGCACGTCAAAGCCACCGTACTTTGCTGTCAGCCAATACTGATTGGTGGCCTTCGGCAACAACACCTGATTTTCGCGAACATCCACCCAGTAAGTGGATAGCGTCTGCATGCCAACCGTGTTCGGCTTGGCAGCATCGTCCTTCCGGATGTCATTGGTATTGGCGTAATAGGCCAAGCCAGCGATGAACGCCGAGTTGCCGCGCCCACTGAACACCGCATTCGCCTTGGTGGTGATGCCCTCAAGGTCGAAAATTTTCTGTGTGTACTTGACCGCGAGATCGTAATCCTTATCCGGATTATTTGGAATATCACGATCCTCGTGGGTATTTACGTCGCCAATACCAAGAGCCGCATTCACCTGGCAGGAATAACGAATGGGATCATCCCAGTCTGTAATAACAGGGAATCCATCGGCATAGGTGTAGTTGATATTATTTGTATACGCAGCCACGTTGCCTTGTCCGCGGAAATAACGCAGTGCTGCATAATAAAGTTCGCTGACGGGGTCATTGCTCTTGGGCGCAGCCGATGTCATCTGGCCGAACTTGTTCAAGTAATTGATAACACCACTGTCCGCGATTCCACTGATACTGGTGCCTGCAGCATCGGCGGGATCAGGGTTCTTGACCAGCACACCCGTGGTCGGATTCCACTCCTTGTTGACGTTATCGAGCGTACCCAGCTCCGGGTAATAGCTGTTCGGCCCGACAAACTTCTGGCGCGCACGCATCACGCCGCCATTTCGCGAATTCCCGGATTCATTCAGGAAACCGAAAATACTGTAACGGATCCGCTTGGAATACTCTTGAATCAAACCCTCAGGTTTCCACCCCTGCGAATACTGCACGCAGTTGCTTTCGACCCCCACACTGGCATCACAGACCTTCACCCGCACGCTGACTTCATAGAGCGTAGCTGCATCGCTACCACTACCAGTCTTCAATGCGTGCTTGGCGGGGTTGTAATCAACAACGGTTGTCCCTCCGATACTGCCAGTGGATGTGAAGCGCATCTTGTTGCCAAGATTTGCTATCCGCACAGTCATGCTGTTCCAAGTCGACCCAGTAGCATTCTTGACCAGGGTTGCATCATTCCCGGACGCAGGCACAGAACGATCCGGGTACAGATCCCCACGGTGGTGGCGCGCCTTTTCCAGAACGGTTTCCGTGGGAGTGTCCACCACACGGTAGCCACCGGTGAGTCCTGAACGGAAGGGATCGATGGTCTGGGTGGCTGCCCAGTTCATGAAATTACCACTCCACTGTTTGTCTGTGGCGCAGGCGAATGAGCTGGCCTTGGCAGTGGGATAGAAGTACCGCTCGGTCTCGACGGTGCTGTATTTGTACAGATAGCACTTTTCAGGATCAAAGTAGCCTGAGTAACGGCGACCCTTATCGTAATTGCCGATATTCGCCTGACTGATCAGTGTCGGGTATTCCACCGACGGTACCAGCACCAGGTTACCCGGCACATCGCTGCCGACATACATCGGCGACTGTGCGATCTCGACTGCCGGCACCTGTACCGAACACAAGGCCGCAAACAGGCCGATGGCAAAAGCACCGAGACGTCCGCTCACCGCCCCGGTCCTGCGATTGGTTTCAAGGATTGTCTTTTTCATGATCTTTCAGAGCCCCAAGGCGACGGTACTTACTTGACCGTGATGTTGGACTGCAGCACCACCACCGCGCGGTCGGTGACCGTGGCGGGATCATGACTGCGGGCGATGATGCGATAGAACGATTCGAGCGTGACGCCCCCGCCACCGCCATACTGATTGGCATTGGCGCTCTGGTTCTGCTGCAGTTCGTCGGTACTTTCGCGCTGCCCAAGGTACTGAACGTAGTACTGCGGCCGCCCTGCAGCCACCGTCTGCGTAGCAGTGCCATCCACCCACCCGGCACCACCCCCGGTGTAGGTGTCGGCCGGCGGAATCGGGCAGGAGGTACTGGCCAGACTGCAGTCCACACCGATGGAACTGCCCGATACAACGGCGGCACGCACCGCAACTTCTGCCTCCCGCAAGGCTGACTCGGCCGATTGGAACGCCAGGCTGCGGTCATACATGTTGCCGCTCATCCGCTCGCGCAGCAGCGTGCCGCGAATGCTGGCCAAGCCAATCAAGGTGATCACCACCAGGATGATCAGCACGACCAGAAGACTGGCACCGCGCTGCCGGAGCGCCTGCGCAGGCGGGTAATGGACGTTCTTCATTGCGCGCGACTCCTCAAGGTGACCACGTACTCCAGATCGCGACTCAACGGCACGTTGCCTGTGCCCACCGCGCTGTCGCTATTGACGGTAAAAGTGATGCGCACCGCGGACACGTCCTGCCAGGCTGCCACCGCACCTGCGGCCACATAGGTGGTGGTTGCCGGGTCCTGCAGGTAGGCCAGCTGCATGTCGTTCACGCCTTCGACCATTTCCTCGCGTGCCGCGCCATTGAGCACTCGAAACAGGGAGCGCCCACCGCGGCCGTTGTCAGCCACAAACCAGCGCACGCCATTGAGCTTGCTGACCACCGAGTTGCGCGGGTAAACATAGGCCGGTGCCGATGCATTGCACGGCGCGGGCAGTACGTTGAGGCTGTTGCTGCAATTGCCGCCATTGGCATGGCTCACACTGGTCGCACTGACCGCTCCCGCCTTGAACACGGCCAGCTGCTTGGTATCGCACACCATCAATACGTCGTTGGTAGCAAAATCGCCGCCGTTGTCGACGGTGAGGACGGTGCCGGCGTGCGCGCTGACATTGGCGATGGCGTCCCCGACCAGCAACAACTGCAAGGCGTCGGTGCCGGCGACAGAACCTGTGAGCGCGCCGTTGTCGTAGCCGCGCACGGGCTGCGACCAGGTACTCCACCAGTTGGCGCCGCCAAGGTCGGCCACGTTGGCCACAGGAAGATCGATATCGCAGGGGTTGCCACCGGCCTCACGGATATCCCGCGCCATCATCTCGAAACCGAACTGCATGTTTTCCTGCACCTTGCCCAGGCCATCGGTGGTGCGGTAGGCCTGCTGGCTGGACAGGAAAATCATCGCCACCGCGCCAAGCACCACCAGCCCGATCACCAACGAGATCATCAGCTCGATCAGGGTCATGCCGGCCATGCCAGCCCTTGAACCCAAGGTCATTGCACGCACACGCCTCATAGCCGCACCGCCGTCTGCACCTGGCGCTGCGCGCCGCCTTCAACATTGTCAGCATTGTCTGCGGCCGCATCACCCTGCTTTCCGCGGGTGTCGTCCCACTGCACTGTGACCGTACATACTTCCGCCGCGCAGGTGATCTGGCCGCAGACACTTTCATCGTCGGGATTCTTGGCGATGCCATTCTTCAGCGACGTCATCCAGCGACTCACGTCGTCCTGGGCCAGGCTGCCGCCCCCGGGGACACTGCACTCCATGCCGTCCGTGTTGTAGGCACCAGCCAGGGCCTCCTGACGATTGGCGCGCATGGCATCAATGGCCGAATAGGTATAGGCGACGATCTGGCTGCGCTCCAGGGAACTTTGGCCGTTTCTCAACGCCGTCGCCTGCATGGCGGCGATGCCCAGCAAGGCCACACCTAGCACCAGCACCGAGACCATCACCTCGATCAGGCTGACACCCGCCTGGGACGTCGGCGAGGGCGCGCGTCGGCAACGAAACAGTTTACTTTTCACCTGTATCACCCCGCATCAAGGACATGCACCGCCACCATCAGCCCGGCTGCTGCTGACGCGCGCGGCCGAGGCAAGGGTGACGACACGCTGGTTGTCCGCCGGGGATCCGGTCGGAATGCAGACGATGATGCTGCTGTTGACCGCAGTGCTGGACAGGCCATCGGCACGGAAAGTGACCCGGTCAACCCCCGAGGACACCACTACCGGCGCCTTGACCGCATTGACTCTCAGTACCGAGCCATCCGCTTCCACCACGGTCAACCAGTTCTTGGCCCAGCCACCGCCGCAGGTTGCCCCATCTGCACTGCCACAGACCGAGACACGGGCGTTGCGCTTGATTGCCTCGCTGCGCGCCAGCTGCAACGACGCAACCAGCTCATTGGCATGGCTGGTCAGGCGGCTGGAGTTGATCATGGAACGAAACGACGGGATGGCGATTGCAGCAAGGATCGCAGCGATGGCTACCGTCACCACCAGTTCGACCAGGCTGAACCCCATGTCGCGTCGACGCAGGCCTGCGCGACAGGCGACTGGAAGAGTGCTGGGCATACCTTTCCCCATTTGGACGACTTACTCTATTCGCCACCGCATACGCACTCCACCGGTTCGGGGATGAACGGCCTGATCGGGTGCACGAATGGCACCGCTCCCCTGCCTCATCAGGATCCCCAGCCGCATGTCGACCCTGCCACATACAGAGCTCAACCCACTGGACCCGTTATCGCAGGCCCAGACCATCATCCGCATCATGCTTACCGGCGAGGCACTGGCTGCCCTGTTGACGTTGTCACAAAGCGCCCGCGTGGACCTGCTCACCTACTTCGGACTGGCATCCTTCACCATTCAATGGGTTGCGCTGGCGTCCCTGGCGATGCTCTACCTGGTGCGCCGCCGGCTGCGCCGCGCCAGCCCTGCCCGCATCGCAGCAGCTGCATTGACCGCCCTGCTCTGCAGTACATGGCTGGTGACCGCGCTTGCGTGGCTGGTACTGCGCAACACGTGGCTCTCCCCCGCCGAGGGCTGGCTGCTGTTTGCGACCAAGATAAGCACGCTGGCCTTGCTCGTTGGCCTGCTGACCCTGATCGCCTTCCAGAGCCATTGGCGGCTCAGGCAACTCGCTGTCCGGGCAAAACAGGCCGAACTGGAAGCCCTGCAGGCACGCATCCGCCCGCATTTCCTGTTCAACACGCTCAATACCGGCGCGGCACTGGTACACCTGCGGCCGCAGGATGCCGAACGTTTGCTGCTGGATCTTGCCGACCTTTTCCGGGCTGCGCTTGCGGGACCCCGCGAAATACCCCTCAGCGAGGAGATCGCCCTGTCCCGCCGCTATGCGGAGATCGAAGGCCTGCGCTTTGGCGACCGTATGCGCGTCGACTGGGACATCCCCTCGCCGATTCCGCCTCTACAGGTCCCCACCCTCTCCATCCAACCCCTGATCGAGAACGCCATCCGCCACGGCGTGGAGCCAGCGGCCAACGGCGGGCACATTCTGGTGCGACTGCTACGCCTGTCGGACAGGCTGGAAATCCTGATCGAAAACGACCTGCCCCCCGCCGCCGCGCCCAATCTGCACACCGGCCACAAGGTGGGCCTGGAATCTTCCCGGGCCCGGATCCGCGCACTCACCGGCGGGCACGGCGATGTGACGACACGTATCAGGAACGGCCGCCACATCACCACCATCACCCTGCCGATCTAACCCGGCTGCTTCATGCAACCACCTGGTAACACGGGTGGTACTCACCGGAAATCTTCATGCGCCGCTGCTGGACGAAGGCACGCAGCAGCGCATCCAGGGCCTGCATCATCTCCGGGTCACCATGGATCCTGAACGGACCGAACTCCTCGATCCGCGCCATGCTTTCCTCCTTGACGTTGCCGGCGACGATGCCGGAGAACGCGCGACGCAGGTCGGCCGCCAGGTCCGGCGCCGGGCGCCCCTTGTGCAGGTCCAACCCGGCCATCGCCTCATGCGTGGGCACGAACGGCTGCTGGTAGGCCAGCGGAATGTCGACCTGCCAGTTGTAGAAGAACGAATCACGGTGCGCCAGGCGGAACTCGCGCACACGCTTGATGCCCTGCGACATCTTGCGCGCCACCCCGACCGGATCACCAACGATGATCTCGTAGCGTTCGGCCGCCTGGTCACCCAGGGTCAGGCGGATGAAGCGGTCGATCTGCTCGAAATAAGGTGCGGCAATGGCCGGGCCACTGAGGATCAGCGGGAACGGCAGCTCCTTGTTTTCCTCACGCAGCAGGATGCCCAGCAGGTAGAGGATCTCCTCGGCCGTACCAACGCCACCCGGGAACACGATGATGCCGTGGCCAAGGCGCACGAAGGCCTCCAGGCGCTTCTCGATGTCCGGCATGATCACCAGGTGATTGACGATCGGGTTCGGCGATTCGGCGGCGATGATGCCCGGTTCGGTGATGCCGATGTAACGTGTATTGGTCTTGCGCTGCTTGGCATGGGCAATGGTGGCGCCCTTCATCGGCCCCTTCATCGCACCCGGGCCACAGCCGGTGCAGATGTCCAGGCTGCGCAGGCCAAGCTCGTAGCCTACCTGCTTGGTGTAGAGGTACTCGTCGCGCGAGATGGAGTGGCCACCCCAGCACACCACCAGGTTGGGGTCGCTGGGCTGCAGGATGCGCGCATTGCGCAGCACGCCGAACACGGCATTGGTGATGCCATCCGAACTCTCAAGGTCCGAGGCGTATTCCGGCCCCAGCTCGATGGCCATGTAGGCCAGGTCGCGCACCACCGAGAACAGCAGCTCGGCAATACCTCGGATGATTTCACCGTCCACGAACGCCATCGCAGGCGCGTTGGTCAGGTCGATGCGGACGCCGCGGTCCTGCTGGGTCACCTGCACATCGAAGTCCGGGTACAGGTCACGCGCAGCGCGCGGGTCGTCCGATGCGCTGCCACTGGTCAGCACGGCCAGCGCACAGCGCCGCAGCAGCTCGTGCATGCCACCACTGGAGGCGTCGCGCAGGCGCGCCACCTCGGCCCGCGACAGCACATCCAGCCCGCCGCGCGGGTAAATACGCGCGTCCTGCACCGGCAGCGCCCTCGCTGCCCCTTCACTCTTGGTCATTTCCACATCTGCTCCTTTCGTTGGCGATCGACTTTAGCGCTACCCCCATGAAAAGGAAAACGGCCGGGTTGCCCCGGCCGTTTTCGGTTTACATCCGATCAATCAAACGATCAGAACTTGTACTTCAGGCTCAGCATCATCGACCAGCGCGACACAGCGGTGTTGCCCTTGTCGTTGTTGTTTTCCTGGATCGACGCGTTGTCGGTGGTACCGGTGAAGTTGTAGATGTACTTGCCGGTTGCCGGGTCGATACCTGCGTAGTTGGCGATGCGACGGGTCGAGTAGAAACCGTAGTCATCAATCAGGCCCCACTTCTTGTTGAGCAGGTTGCCGATATTCATGACATCCAGCGCAATCTCGGTCTTGTGGCCCTTGAAGAAGCCCGGCAATTCCTGGCTGATACGCACGTCGAAGCTGTTGACCCACGCCGCACGGTGCGAGTTGGCCGGCACGACCTGACCCTTGTAACCCGCCAGATCCGGGTTCTTTTCCAACCAGGCAAAGAAGTCCTGCTCCATCTTCGCACCGCCGGTCCACAGCACGTCGCCGTAACCGGACGGCACGTAGAACAGATCGTTGGTGTTGGCACCGTCGCCGTTGGCGTCGTTGTAGAAGATATAGCTGAACGGACGGCCCGAACGGCCTTCATAGAACAGACCAACGCGGGTGGCGTAGTCACCGAAGAAGGCGTGCTTCCACTCCAGGGTACCGGTCACGCGATCCTTGATTGCATAACGCGAATCATAGGCAACGTTCTCGTTGGAATTGAAGATCAGCGTGTTGTTCCAGTTCGAGGTGTTCTGCGAGCTGGTCAGCGAGCTGACTTCCTTGGCCTTGGTGTAGGTGTAGCCCAGCGACCAACCCCAGTTCTCGCTCATCGGCTTGCTCAGCGCGAAGGTCGCCTGGACGCTGCTACCCTTATCGGTGTTGCGCAGCAGCATCACGTCGCCGATGTCATCAGGACGATTACCCTTCGCACTGGGGCACATGCCGGCCGCAATCTGCGCCGGTGTCAACACCTTGGCGCAATCCTGACCCTTGTACTTACCCGCCTCAATACCAAAGCGGCCAGCGCTATTGGGGTCAAGACCTGCTGCATTCCAGTAGTTGTCGCGACCATCCATCGTGCCGGTGTAGGTCGGATCCATCAGATCCAAGCGTTCGAAGTACAGAGCGTCATTGACCTTGGTGTACAGCAATTCGGCCGATGCCACGATACCGTACCAAGGCAACTCATGATCGAAAGCCAGATTGGTCTTCCACACCGACGGCAGTTTGGTACCCGGAGCAATGATGTCAACATTCGCGCGACCGGCACCCGCCGTCAGACCGGCGGTAGAAGGCGGAACGGTCGGATCAAATGCCGGGGCTTTGCCGTCCTTCAAATCATACTCGACGTAGTTCAGACCAGTGTTCTGGTAGGCACCTGCCAGCCAGACGTTCGGTGCTGCACCGCCAAACAGGCCAATACCGCCACGCAGCTGGGTCGGACGGTCGCTGTCGAAGGTGTAGTTGAAGCCGACGCGCGGCTGCACCAGCTTGTCATCCACCAACTGGGTGTTGTTGTATCCGTACAGCTCCTGGATACGCGGGTTGTACAGGCGCTGGTCGCTGAAGTCCGGCAGGTCGACGCGGACGCCGAACATCAGGCTCAGGTTGTAGTTGATCGCCCAGGTATCCTGCACGAACAGGCCAGTGTTCTTCAGATTGAACGCCGCCGGGATATCACTACGGCTGCCACCTTCGCGCGGAGCGCGCAGCTGATAGCGGGTCGGGGTGCCAGCAAGGAAGCTTTCCAGATCAGAGAATTCGTACACGCCGTTGAGATTACGGCCATAGAAGTTCATCAAATCGTTATCAGAGTAGTCGAAGCCGAACTTGACGGTGTGATCACCCACGTACCAGGTAGCCGCACCAAAGGCGCTCAGCTCCTTGCTCTCGACCAGGTTCACATGCGTGTTCTGTTCGGTACCCAGCAACAATGCATCATTATTCTTACCAAAGCCATTGATGCGGATCGACGGCAGATCAACCAAGGCCTCGCGGTTGGCGCTGTAGTCCTTGTGCGAAATCTTGAACTCGGTGGAGAAGTTCTCGCTCCAATCGGAGAACAATTCACCCATCCAGGTTTCATAGGTCTTGGGCTGGCCGTACCAGTAGTTGCTCAGCGACACAGTGCTCGAGGCCAGGCCCGGGAAGCGCATCACGTTCTGTTCCATCTTGTTGTAGCGCAGGGCTGCACGATGGTTTTCGTTGATGTTCCAGTCCAGCTTGATCGCGTACTCTTCGATCTCGGTCTTGTTGTCCGGAGCGCTCAGGCCACCCACGTCATAGCCCTTGGCCGACATGAAGTCCTGCACTTTCTTGATATCGGCATCGGTGATGGAACCCTTGCCATACGGACCGTCGCTCAGGGCAACGCCCGGTGCCGAACGCTCGTACTTTTCGTAGTTGGCGAAGAAGAACAGCTTGTCCTTGACGATCGGGCCGCCAAAGGTCATGCCGTAGGTCTTCTCGTCCTCGAAGCCGTTGAAGTCGCCCTTGTCGCCTTCCAGACGGGTACGGACCATATCCTTGTCGCGGTAGGAGCCGTAGACGGTGCCGTGGAATTCATTGGTACCCGACTTGGTCACGGCGTTGATCACCGCACCGGTACCACCGTAGATGGTGGTGTCGTAGTTTGCCAGGTCGATGTTGATTTCCTGGATGGCGTCCATCGATACCGGCTGACGCTCGGTCGGCAAGTTGTTGGACTCCAGGCCGAACGGGTCGCCTGCGCCGATACCGTCGATGCGGATGGCGTTGAAACGGGTGTTCTGGCCACCGGCCGAGATCGCACCGTCAGCCTTGCTGACCTGCGAAATGCGCGGATCCAGACGGATGTAGTCCTGGATGTTGCGGTTGGCAGAGGGCAACGCTTCCAGCGTTTCGCGGGTAACGTTGGTACCGGTACCCATCTTGTTGGCACTGAAGATTTCCGAACCACCGCCGACAGCCAGAACCTGCACGGCTTCCAGGTTGGTCGCCGCCAGATCCCCGGTCAGCGCGGCATTCACCGTGTTGACCTGGTTCAGGTTCAGGTAGACGCCTTCTTCGGTCTTGGTGCCTTCACCGGGCTTGGTGATGGTGATGGTGTACGGACCGCCGACGCGCAGGCCGCGCGCGTTGTAGCGACCCGCCGCATCGGTGGTCGCGCGGCTGACGGTGCCCGACTCAACGTGGGTGATGGTGACTTCGGCACCAGTCACCGGCTGGCCGGCGGACGAGGTGACCTGGCCGCCGACGCCGGCGGAGGTGCTCTGGGCGAAAGCCGGCGCGGCCGCAAGAGCGGCGACGAGACCAAGGGTGAGCTTGGACATCCGGATGCGAGGGTGATTCATTGTGGGTAGCCTCGATACGAGTTGGCGATTGAGAAAAAACGCGATCCATCAGCCCCGGGATCAACCGGGCGCCTGATCGTCTTGAATCTGGGGGTCCCTTCCGAAGCGGTTGCAGCCGCAACGGTTAAGATAAGGTTAACACGGTAATGACAGTTTATGACTGCAATAAGACAGCCGTGCGGCACCGCAACATGACAAAAAGCGACAAATCAATCGTTTAAGGCAGCGAGCCCAGGTAAGTCGCCAGCCCGTCGAGCAGCATTTGCACCGAAATCGCGACGAGCAACATGCCCATAAGGCGCTCCAGCGCGGTCAGCGCGCGCGCCCCGAGCAGCTTGTACAGCAGGGTCGCCGACATCAGGATTGCCGCCGTGGCACCCCAGGCCAACAGCAATGCCAGGCTCCAGTCCGCAAGCCGGTCCGGCTCGTTGCTGCCCATCAGCATCACCGCGGCCATTCCCGACGGGCCGGCCACCAGCGGGATCGCCATCGGCACGATGAAGGGCTCACCGTCCGGCACCGCCCCCATCAGCCCTTCCGGCCGCGGGAAGATCATGCGGATGCCGATCAGGAACAGCACGATGCCGCCGGCAATGGCCACCGACTCCTGCCGCAGGTGCATCAACTCCAATGCGTACTTGCCGCCCCACAGGAAGCCCATCAGCACCGCCAGCGCGATCAGCAGCTCGCGCACCAGCACCACCCGCTGGCGCTTGGGCGGCAATGGCTTGAGCAGGCTCAGGAACACCGGGATATTGCCCAGCGGATCCAGGATCAGGAACAGCAGCAGCGCTGCCGACAGGATGGTCACGCAGTGAGATCCATCACCTTGCCGCGCCAGACTGCCCCGGCTGCAGACAGCAGCTGTACGCAGGCATCGGCATAGCCGGCCGGATCCACCGGCGCGGCGTCTTCTTCGTGGGTATAAGCACGCGCGCGCAGGCCGGTTCGCATCGGCCCGGGCTGCAGGCCACTGATGCGGACCGGGCCATTGCCCAGCTCATGGTGCAGGCTCTGGATCAGCCCACGCAGCCCATACTGGGCCACGCCGTAGCCGCCCCAATAGGCCTGCCCCACCCGCTGCGGGTCATCCAGGGCAAACACCACCGCCGCGTCCTCGCGCTGACGCAACAGCGGCAGGCAGGCCTGGGTAAGCCAGGCACGGGCGGTCAGGTTGACATGGATGGCGCGGGCGAATGCGGCCGGGTCGCCCAATGCGAACGGGGTAAGCCCGGCAAAGTCGGCGGCACAATGCAAGATGCCGTCGAGCTGCCCCAGCTCAGCCTGCAGACGCTCGGCCAGGGCGGCGTAGTCGTCCGGGCTGGCACCTTCCAGATCCAGCGGATACAGCAGCGGCTCCGCGCCCAACTGGGCGGCACTGTCATAGACGCGATTGAGCTTGGCCACCTTGCGCCCAAGCATCACCACCGTCGCACCGGCGGCAGTGCAGGCGCGGGTCGCCGCGGCCCCCAGGCCACCGGCAGCGCCGGCAATCAGAATCACCCGACCGGTCAGGTCGGCCCCTGTGACAGCCCGGGGCTGCGCACTCACGCCTGACCCGCCTCGGCGACGATGCGCTTGAGCTCGCCGGACTCCAGCAGCTCCAGGATGATGTCGCAGCCGCCAATGAGCTCACCGTGCATGAAAAACTGCGGGAAGGTCGGCAGGTTGGAAAAACGCGGCAGGTTGGCGCGCACTTCCGGGAACTCCAGCACGTTCACCGTGCGCAGGTTGGCTGCACCGGCCGCCAGCAGGGCCTGTACGGCGCGGCTGGAAAAACCACACATCGGGTACTGCGGCGTGCCCTTCATGAACAGGACGAGGGGGTTGTGCTCCACCTCGGCCTGGATTTGTTCCATCACCGGCATTCGAATTCTCCCAATTGCGAAAGAACGGCCCGTCCTGGTCGGATAGACTTTCCCGTGGTCGGCAATTGTAAGCCGAGCCGACCGATTCCCGGCGCCCTGCCACGAAAAAGAATGCCCCATGCCCCTCGAACTGCCTGAGCTGCCCTACTCCCGCAACGCGCTGCAACCGCACATTTCCGCCGAGACCCTGGACCTGCACCATGGCCGCCATCACCGCGGCTACGTGGACACGGTCAATGCGCGCATTGCCGGTACCGAGCTGGCCGAGGCCACGCTGGAGGAAATCGTGCAGCACAGCCAAGGCAGCCTGTTCAACGCCGCCGCCCAGGCCTGGAATCACGGATTCTTCTGGCAATGCCTGCACCCGCGCGCAGGCGGCGAGCCGCACGGTGCACTTGCCGAGTTGATCAACCGCCAGTTCGGTGACGTGCAGAAGCTGCGCGAGGAGTTCAATCGTGCCGCACTGGCCCTCTTCGGCTCCGGCTGGGTCTGGCTGGTGCAGCACCCGGACGGCAAGCTTGCCGTGGTCACCACCCGCAACGCCAACACCCCCTTGACCGGCGACAGTACGCCGCTGCTGGTCTGCGATGTATGGGAGCATGCGTACTACACCGACTACCAGAACGACCGTGCGCGCTATCTGCAAGGCTTCTGGAAGCTGGTGAACTGGGACTTCGCCGCCGCGCAGCTGCAGTAACACCTGCACCACACGCAAAGACGCGGCTGGCACCTGCGCACTTTGCGCAAGCGCCACGTACAGAGGCAATCGCGGCCGCTGCACGCCCTTTTCTGCGGCGTTCAGCCGTGCGCCGCCACCGCGTCCAGCACCCGGGCTGAATACACCATGGCCGCGCCGGCATTGAGGGCCACCGCCACACCCAGCGCCTCGGAAATTTCCTCGCGGCTGGCGCCCTGCTTCAGCGCGGCATCCACATGGGTGGTGATACAGCCATCGCAGCGCGTGGTCACTGCCACCGCCAACGCGATCAGTTCACGGGTCTTGCCATCCAGGTGGTTGGTCTGCGCACCTGCACCGCTCAGCGTCAGATAGCCCTTGAGGGTGTCGGGCGACAATTTGCCGAATTCGCCAATGCGGCCCTTCAGCTCACGCCGATAGTCATTCCAGTCAAGCATGGCGGTTCTCCGGTTGGGACCGGAGAACCTTACGCCTGCATTGCTTAGCCCGGCGTCATGCCGGTGCGACGCAGTGCTTCCACCACCGGCGCCACCTGCGCCTGCCGGCCCAGCGCATCGCCGACCCGCTGCAGCGCCTCGACGAGGGCCAGCGGGGTATCGGCCCGCAGGTTGGCATGGCCGACCTTGCGGCCCTCGCGCGGCTGCTTGCCATAGTCGTGCCAATGACCGGCAGCCTCAGCCAGCACCGGCTTGGCATCGGGCATCTGTCCCAACCAGTTCAGCATGCTGGCGTGGCCCAATGCGCAGGTGTCGCCCAGCGGCAGGCCCAACACGGCACGCACATGGTTTTCGAACTGCGAGGTCTCGGCACCATCGCTGGTCCAGTGGCCGGAGTTGTGCACCCGCGGTGCCATCTCATTGGCCAGCAGTTCATCGCCGCGACAGAACAGCTCCAGCGCGAACACGCCAACGTAGCCCAGGTGCTCGCCGACCCGACGCGCATAGTCGATGGCCGTGGCCTGCTGCGCCGGTGTCACCTCGGCCGGGGCCAAGCTGGCGGAGAGCACCCCGTCCACGTGCCAGTTGCCGGTCAGCGGCCAGGCGCGGAACTCACCGCCGCGACCGCGTACGGCCACCACGCTGACTTCCCGATCAAAGGCAACGAAGCCCTCGAGGATCAGCCCGGTCCTCCCGGCCTGCGCACCCAGCGCCTGCCAGGCGGCATCGATATCGGCCTGGCTGCGGATGCGGAACTGCCCCTTGCCGTCGTAACCCAGACGCCGGGTCTTGAGGATGCAGGGGGTACCGAACTCGGCCACCCGCGCCGCCAAGGCCTCACGGCTGTCGATGTCGGCAAACGGCGGCAGCGGAATGCCCAGTTCCTGGAACAGGGTTTTCTCGCTGAGCCGGTCCTGCGCCACGGCCAGTGCGGCAGGATTGGGATACACCGGCCGCCGCTCAGCCAACCAGCGTGCACTGGCCGCCGGCACGTTCTCGAAATCGAAGGTGATCACGTCCACCTTGGCAGCGAACTCGGCCAAGGCAGCATGGTCGTCAAACGCCCCTACCTGCAACGGCGCCACCTGGCCGGCACAGGCATCGGCGGCCGGGTCGAACACCACGAAGCGCAAGCCCAGCGGCGCGCCGGCCAGGACCATCATGCGGGCCAACTGCCCGCCACCCAGAATGCCGACCGTGGTCATAGACGCGGATCGTCGCTGGCCATCACGTCATCGGTCTGACGGGTGCGGAACTGCTCCAGCGCGGCACCGATCTGCGGTTCGGCCGGGGCCAGCATGGCCGCGGCGAACAGACCCGCATTGGAGGCACCGGCGTTGCCGATGGCAAACGTGGCCACCGGGATGCCGGCCGGCATCTGCACGATGGACAGCAGCGAATCCATGCCGTTGAGCGCCTTGGACTGCACCGGCACACCCAGCACCGGCACCGCGGTCTTGGCCGCCAGCATGCCCGGCAGGTGCGCTGCACCGCCGGCACCGGCAATGATCGCGCGCAGGCCGCGCAGGCCGGCCTGTTCGGCATAGCTGAACAGAACGTCCGGCGTGCGGTGCGCCGAAACAACCTTCACTTCATAGGGCACGCCCAGAGCATCAAGCTTCTGGGCGGCGTGTTGCATGGTTTCCCAGTCGGAGCGGGAACCCATCACGATGCCGACTAGCGGCGCGGGGTGGTTGGGGGTCATTGGCCGTCACCTGCTGCAAAGACGTATTCTAGCCGTCTTCCCGGCAAGACCACGAACTGATGGACCGCAAACTGCTCGACCTGCTCGTCTCCCCCGATACCCGCCAGCCACTGGCGCTGCTGGAAAGTACTGGCCTGGACGCGCTCAACCGCGCCATCGGCACCGGCGGCATCACCCGCGCCGACGGCAGCCCCCAGGCGCAGTCGCTGCGCGAGGCACTGATCACTGCCGACCGCAAGCTGGTGTATCGCGTGGATGACGGCATCCCGGTGCTGTTGGCCGACGAGGCCATTGCCACCGCCCAGATCACCGACTTCCCGGCCAAGTGATGCTGCCGCATCCGCCGCAGGCCCCTGCCCAGGAGTTGATCGACGCCGACGTCGCGCGCGCCCTGGCCGAAGACATCGGCAGCGGCGATGTCACTGCCGCGCTGCTGCCGGACAACGACGATATCGCCTACCTGCTGTGCAAGCAGGATGCGGTAGTCGCCGGCCGACCCTGGTTCGACGCCACCCACCGTGCGTTGGACCCGCAGGTGCAGATCCACTGGCGGGTACTGGAAGGTGACCACGTCAAGGCTGGCACCGTGCTGGCCACCCTGGCCGGGCGCAGCCGCAGCCTGGTCAGCGCCGAACGGACCTCGCTGAACTTCCTGCAGACCCTGTCCGGCACCGCCACCACCACCGCGCGTTACGTCGCGGCCGTGGCCGGCACCAGGGCGCGCATCCTGGACACCCGCAAGACCCTGCCCGGCCTGCGCCTGGCGCAGAAATACGCGGTGCGCTGCGGCGGTGGCGACAACCACCGCATCGGCCTGTTCGACACGGTGATGCTGAAGGAAAACCATATCCGCGCGGCCGGCTCGTTGACCGCTGCGGTGCAGGCCGCCCGTGCCCAGCAACCGCGCCTGCCCCTGGTGGTCGAGGTCGAGGAGCTGGCGCAGTTGGAGGAAGCCTTGGTTGCCGGCTGCGAAAGGATCCTCATCGACGACTTCAGCCCGGCCATGCGCCGCGATGCGGTGCGCATCGCCGCCGGCCGCATACCGCTGGAAGTGTCCGGCAGCGTCGACCTGACCAGTCTGCGCAGCATCGCCGAGGACGGGGTGGACTGCATTTCCATCGGCGGCCTGACCAAACATGTACAAGCCATCGACCTGTCGTTGAAGCTGGGGCCGCCGCCGGCCTGACTCACGGCCCGCATACAGCCCCTGCTGCGACACTGCCCCATCCCCCTGCGGAGTTTGCCGTGGCTTACCGCTACCTGTTGTGCGGCCTCACCTTGTTCGCCCCGGCGTTTGCCGCCCACGCCGTCGAAGCCTGTGACATTCCACCACGCTTTGGCCTCAGCGAGACAAGCAAAGCCGTTGTTCGCGCCGCCTGTGACGAACACCGCCTCTGGTACCGGCCGTTCATCGATCGCGACGGCCGCATCGCCAGCCTGGGCGTAACGGAAGCAGAAGCCGAACACCTGGCCGACAACGGGCTGATCGCTTGGCAGCGCGTTGCCGGTTACTGGCGCGACAGCGGCACTCTGGGTGCGATGGGCGCCATCCCTGGGGCATCCAGTTGCATGCAGCCTGCCGGCAACCGGTACACCGATAGCGACTGTCGCGCGTTCCTGATCGACAACCCCTGGTCCGCAGCATTCATTTCCTGGGTAATGACCCGCGCCGGCGTACCCGGCTTCGTACGCTCGCCGCGCCATATCGACTACATCCGCGCCGCCTACCAGGGCGGTGCCAATGGCACGCCTTACCGGCTTGCAGATCCCGCGCTGGAAAAGCCGACGCCAGGCGACATGCTGTGCTTCCTGCGCGACCGCAGCAGCACCCTGAACTACACCGGCCTGGTACAGGCACTGGGCAGCGGCCGCACCGGCAATTGGAAGTCACATTGCGAAATCGTGGTGAGTGCCAACATGGGCGGTGACCGTACGCTCTACCTGGTAGGCGGCAACGTCGCCAACAGCGTGGTGATGCGCAAGCTGACCCTGGACCGTACCGGTCTGCTGGAACTCCCCAAGGCCAGCGAGCCCAAGCCGCAGGCCTCGGCCGTTGAACTGGGCTGCTCGCCCGGCCACGAGGAGGAGTGCAATCTCAATCGGCAGGATTGGGCTGCCCTGTTGAAGCTCACCGCCAGCGCGCCGGTGGCGGCACCCACCCCGGTTTTCAACTCAACCGCCCCCTTGCCACCGCCACCGGACGAACCGGCTCCGCCGACCCGCTGATCGGCAGCATCTGTTGCCGCAATACAGGGCCGCCCAAAAAGCAGGGGCGATACCCTAAAGTGGCGGCATGCCTACCCTGCTTATCCTGATGATTGTCGGCGCCATCGGCTTTGCGTTCTGGGACCGTTCCCGGGCCGCAGCGGATCGCGCCACCGAGCTTGGACGCAATGCCTGCCGCGCAGCCGATGTGCAGTGGCTGGACCAGAGGGTGCATGCCACTGGCCTGCGCCTGTGCCGCCTGCCCAATGGCTGGCTGGGCTTCGAGCGCAGCTTCCGCTTCGACTACTCGTACGACGGGGTTGACCGGCACACCGGACGGATGGTGTTGCGCGGCCGCGAGCTGGTGTCCTTCAGCGGCCCTGCGGCTGCGCAGATCGGCCGACTGCGGCAAAGCACCGAAGAGGCCGAGGACATCTAAGCAGCGGACAGGAGCCGCATAAGCTGCGGCATTACGGGGTGCAGAGCCCCGCCGCGGCCCCATTCCGCGCAGCACACGGGGCGACACGCCAGATGTGAACCGCGATTGCTCGCACGCCCCGCCTACGCCGCAAATGGGAGCAGATGCTGGGCACCGGCAGCGGCGGCAGCTGTGCAAGCCGGAGAACGGGCCAGGCCCCAACGCTGCAAAAATCTCCAGCCCTGCCCCCGTTTGGATGGAGCAAGGCGCAAAACAACACCGCCGCCTTGCGGCGGCGGTTGCGGTTTTTACTTCACCACCCTCAGGAACGGGCGCTTGCCCGCAGCAGGCGGCTCCGGCGCGCTCGGTGGCGGCGTATCGTCATCGTCACCCGGCAGCGGCTCGGTGCCGGGGATGTCGTCCGGCAATGCCATGCCCTGCCCGGTCTCGCGCGCATAAACCGCCAGCACCGCGGCAATCGGCACGTTCACCGGAAAACTGGTGCCACCAAAACGTGCAGTGAAACTGACGTATTCGTTGTCGATATGCAGGCCCACCACCGCACGCTCGGCGATATTCAGCACCACACGCTCTTCCTTGATCGCACTGGCAGGAACCTGCACCCCCGGCACGCCGGCATCCACCATCAGGTGCGGGGTCATGCCGTTGTCGTTGATCCACTCCACCAATGCGCGCAGCAGGTAGGGCCGATGGCTGCTCATCCGGAAAATTTCTTCAGTCATGCGCCAAGTGTACGCGGCATTGCTGCCCGATCACCGCCCGCAGGCGGCAATCGATAAGTCGGCATACAGCAGCAGGCGCCGACTAGACCGGCAACTCGCGCAGCTTCTTTTCCTGGTCGGTCAGGCTGCGGATGAAACCCGGGTTGCGGAAGATGCGGTTGCCATAGTCCTCGATGGCCTTGCCGTCCTTCGGCAATGCCACCCCCAACGACTCCAGACGCCAGATGATGGGCGCCATCGCACAGTCTGCCAGGCTCATTTCGGGATTGAGGAAGAACTTGCTGGCCTTGAACAGCGGCACCGATTGCGCCACCAGTTCCTTCAATCGCTTGCGGCCGGCCTCGGACTGGGTCTTGTTGCCCAGCTGGATGGCCTGCACCTGAGGCACCCAGTCGTGCTCGATGCGCAACATGGCCAGGCGCAGGCGCGCCCGCGACAGCGGGTCCACCGGCATCAGCGGCGGGTGCGGATAGCGCTCGTCCAGGTATTCACTGACCACCGATGCCGCATACAGCACCAGCTCACGCTCAACCAGGGTCGGCACCGAGTGGTAAGGATTGAGGTCGATCAGGTCTTCCGGCGGATTCTGCGCATCAACCGGCACCAGGTCGTAGTTCACGCCCTTGGCCGCCAGCACCAGCCGCACGCGATGACAAAGGACATCGTCGTTGGCAGAGAACAAAGTCAGGGTATTACGCATACGCACACTCGCCGCCATCAAGGGCTCTCCAACGGCCGGAATCCGCCGGCCTTACGGCCCCGTCGACCCATTGCCGACGGTCGCCACGGTCACCCCGAGTGTGCCAACCGACGGGCGTAGTTGCCAAGACCCTACGCCCACCCCGGGGTTAAAGCGATGCAATCGCCTTAGTGAACGTCCTTCCAGTACTCGGTCTTGACCAGGTAAGCAAGGAAGGTGAGCAGCGCCAGAAACAGCACCACCCACACACCCAGACTCTGCCGCTTCAGCGCGGCCGGCTCACCGGCGTACTCCAGGAAGTTGGTGATGTCACGCACCGTCTGGTCGTACGCACGCGCGTCCACCTTGCCGGGGCGCTCGACCTTCAGCGCGACCACCGGCGGATCGATACCTTCCTGCTCGGCCTTGCCATGGATGGCATGTTGCAGGCCCTGCAATTCCCACAACGGGTTGGGCATCGAGGCGTTCGGGAACACCTTGTTGTTCCAGCCCAGCGGCCGCGACTCGTCCACGTAGAACGATTTGAGGTAGCTGTAGACCCAGTCGCTGCCCCGCACCCGCGAAATCAGGCTCAGGTCCGGCGGCATCTTGCCGAACCACTTGGTCGCCTCGTCATGCGGCATGGCCACCTGGATCTGCTCACCAAAGGCTGCGCCGGTGAAGTTCAGGTTGTCCATCACCTGCTGCTCGGTCAGCCCCAGATCATCGGCCATGCGCGAATAACGCAGGTACTTGAGCGAGTGGCAGCCCGAGCAGTAGCTCATGTAGGCCTGGGCACCGCGCTGCAGCGAGGCACGATCACCCAGGTCGTTGCCCGCCTGCATCAACGCGCCGCCTTCGGCAGCAAACACCGGGGCGCAGAACAACATCGCGGCGGCCAGTGCCCACCGCACAATCCATTTGTCAGTCATGCGTCGTCACCCGGTCCGGTACCTGCTTGGCGCTGTCAATCCGCGTCCAGACAGGCATGGTGATGAAGAAGGCGAAGTACAGGAAGGTCAGCACGCGCCCCACCCAGGTTTCCCAGATCGCGGTGCCAGGGCCCGAGCCGATCACGCCCAGCCACACGAAGCACACCGCCAGCACGCCCAGCATCACCTTGGAGATGAGACCACGGTAGCGGATCGACTTGACCTTGGCCTTGTCCAGCCACGGCACCAGGAACAGGATGGCGATCGCCGAGAACATCACGATCACACCGCCCAGCTTGTTCGGCACCACGCGCAACATCGCGTAATACGGCGTGTAGTACCAGACCGGCTTGATGTGCTCCGGGGTCACCAGGCGGTTGGCCTCGGTGAAATTGTCATGCTCCAGGAACAGGCCACCGAAGCCGGGCGCGAAGAAGATGATGAAAGCGGCAATCATCAGCAGGAAGCCGACGCCCACCATGTCCTTGACCGTGTAATACGGGTGGAAAGGGATGCCATCGGTCGGTGCGGTCGGTGACCAGCGGTTGCCCTTGGGCCCCTTCTTGATCTCCACGCCATCCGGGTTGTTGGACCCTACTTCATGCAATGCACCCAAGTGCAGCACCACCAGCAGCAACAGCACCAGCGGCATGGCGATCACGTGCAGGGCGAAGAAGCGGTTGAGGGTGGCATCACCGGGCAGGTAGTCGCCCATGATCCACTCGGTCAGGCCGTTGCCGATCACCGGGATGGCACCGAACAGCGAGATGATCACCTTGGCGCCCCAGAACGACATCTGGCCCCAGGGCAGCACATAGCCCATGAAGGCTTCTGCCATCAGTACCAGGTAGATCAGCATGCCCAGGATCCACACCAGCTCGCGCGGCTTCTTGTAACTGCCGTACATCAAGCCGCGGAACATGTGCAGATAGACCACGATGAAGAACAGCGAGGCGCCAGTGCTGTGCATGTAGCGGATCAGCCAGCCCCACTCCACGTCGCGCATGATGTACTCGACCGATGCGAACGCTTCAGCCGCACTCGGCTTGAAGTGCATGGTCAGGAAGATGCCTGTGAGGATCTGGTTGACCAGGATCACCAGCGCCAGCGAGCCGAAGTAGTACCAGAAGTTGAAATTCTTCGGTGCGTAGTACTCGCTGACGTGCTTGCGGTAGACCGGCATCAGCCCAGGCGCACGCTCATTGACCCAATTGGCCACGCCGGTGGCGGTACGGGTAAGGATATTGTCGGCCATGATCAGGCTGCCCCCTGCGGATCGACGCCGATGACGATGGTGTTGTCATCCACGTAATGGTGCGGTGGCACCAACAGGTTGATCGGTGCCGGCACGTCCTGGAACACACGACCGGACATGTCGAAGCGCGATTTGTGGCAGGGGCAGAAGTAACCGCCCTTCCATTGCGCGTCATAGGGCTCAGGGCGGATCTCGGCCACCATCTCCGGCGAACAGCCAAGATGGGTACACAGGCCCACCAGCACGGAAATGTCCGGCTTGATCGAGCGGTATTCGGGATTGGCCTTTAGCACGTAATCCGGCTGCTGGTCCTTGTTGCCGGATTCCGGGTCCTTCAGCCGTCCATCCAGCCCGGGCAATGCCTCGAGGATGGCCTTGGATCGTTTGACGATCCAGATGGGTTGGCCGCGCCATTCCAGGATCAGGCGTTGGCCTTCCTGCAGGGCGCTGATGTCGGCGGTCACCGGGGCACCGGCCAATTTGGCACGGGCGCTGGGGTTCCATGACTTGATGAACGGTACCGCTGCGAAGCCGACGCCGACTGCTCCTACCACGGCCGTGGTAGCTGTCAAAAACCGCCGACGTCCGGTGTTGACTGGATCGTTTACCCCATCGTTGGCCATCCGGCACTCCGAATTGATTAGGTAGCTAGAGGCTGCCAGCGGCCTGGTGGGGGCCAGTCCGCTTTGAATCGAATCGTTCCCGAGTGTAGCGGAACGCTTAACGCTCGCACAACGCGATCAAACACCAAGCCGCGGAATTTGTCACGGCCTGCCGCAGCACAATCGGAAGGGCTACTGGCGACTTGCCTGCTCGCCCCGATAACGGTCGGCCAACTGGGCCACACGCTGCACGTAATACTGGGTCTCCTTGTAGGGAGGCACCCCGCCGTGACGGTCCACGGCGCCCTCGCCAGCGTTGTAACCGGCCGCGGCGAGGGTCAGATTGCCGTTGAAACGGCGCAACAACCATGACAGGTACTGCACGCCGCCACGGATGTTCTGGCCAGCATCATAGGAGTCGGACACCCCGAAGCGGCGGGCGGTCGCCGGCATCAGCTGCATCAGTCCCTGCGCACCGGCGCGGCTGAGCGCGGTCGGGTTGAACGCCGACTCGGCATGGATGATGGCGCGCACCACCGCCTCTTCCACCCCGAACTCGCGGGCGGCGGCGCTGATCTCGGTGTTGTAGGCCTGCGTGTTCAGGCGTACCGAGCCGAAATTGACCGTCGAATTCACACCGCAGGCGAAGCAGCGTTCGATATAGCTGTACTGGATGGTCCGTACCGCACCGACATTGGCCACCTGGGCAGGCCGGGTGCTGGTGTAGTGGCGCACGCCGTCCTTCATGTAGGCGTAGACCTGACCACTGACCACCCGCTGGGCACGCCCCACCGGGGCAGGCGCGGGGCTGGCTGCTACGGCGGTCGGCGCGGCCTGGGCGGCCACCGCCGCCGGGCTGCGCTCGGCCGGCACGGCATTGCTTACCGCCAGCGGTGCCGGGATGGGGGCGGCAACGACACGCCGCGGGGCCTGCGGCGAAGGCCGGTAACTACTGACCACGCTGCAGCTGGCGCCGCCGATACGCTTGTTGACGTAGTTCGGGACGCCGTCGCTGCCGATACACTTGTACAGCGTGCCGGCACTGGCCGGCAAAGCGACCAATGCAGCAGCCAGAACGACGGCGATCCCCAAAATCCCCTTCATGGGCGGGGAGTCTCCCAGCTTCGCCCGGGCTTGCCAAGTATTTGACGCGACAGGTTTCGCGTGGCGCCCGGCGGACCGATACAATGCACGGCTATCGACGCGGCCCTTGGCCGCTTGCCCGCCCACCCGTCTGGAATAAGCGCCATGCCCGGGACGCCAGC
>NZ_DLJW01000068.1:0-14420 GCF_002477705.1 Stenotrophomonas sp. UBA7606
TCGGCAAAGGCTGTATCGGTAGAGCCCGATGCCGAGCATGGCTCGGCACTACCGGGTGGGTTTGCCCGGGGGGGCTTCTGCCGAGCACGGCTCGGCACTACAGGTGTTGCGGTTCAGATCAGCGACTTGACCCGGTACAGCGCTTCCAGCGCCTGCTTCGGTGTCAGTTCATCCGGGTCGATCGCCTGCAGTGCATCCAGTGCCGCTGAGTTCGGCGCGGCAAACAGACCAAACTGCTGCGGTGCGTCCAAGGCCTGTGGCGCCATTGCCGCGCTCTGGGTTTCACCGCCGCGCTGTTCCAGCTCGGCCAGACGGCGGCGCGCCTGTGCCACCGTCGACTTGGGCAGGCCGGCCAGTGTGGCTACCTGCAAACCAAAGCTGCGGTTGGCCGGGCCGTCCTTCACTGCGTGCATGAACACCAGCGTGTCGCCGTGTTCCACCGCATCCAGGTGCACGTTGGCGATGCCGCTGGCGCCGCCTTCGTGGCTCTCGTCGGCCAGCGCGGTCAGCTCGAAGTAGTGGGTGGCGAACAAGGTGTAGCAGCGGTTCTGGTAGGCCAGGTGGCGGGCCACCGCGTCGGCAAGGGCCAGGCCGTCGTAGGTGGAGGTGCCGCGGCCGATTTCATCCATCAACACCAGCGAGTGGGCGCTGGCGTGGTGCAGGATGTAACTGGTCTCGGCCATTTCCACCATGAAGGTGGATTGACCCTTGGCCAGATCATCGCCGGCGCCGATACGGGTCAGGATGCGGTCGATCGGGCCGATCACCGCGCGGCTGGCCGGCACGAAGCTGCCGATATGGGCGAGCAGCACGATCAATGCGTTCTGCCGCATATAGGTCGACTTACCGCCCATGTTCGGGCCGGTGATGACCAGCATGCGGCGGTCCGGGTGCAGGTCCAGGTCGTTGGGCTCGAACGGTGCTTCGCGCACCGCTTCCACCACCGGGTGGCGGCCGCGTTCGATGCGCAGGCAGGCGTCTTCCTGCAGTTCCGGCTGCGCCCAGTCCAATGCCTGCGCGCGTTCTGCAAACGCGGCCAGTACGTCCAGCTCGCTCAATGCACCGGCACAGCGCTTCAAGGGCTCCAACTGCTCGCCGACGATGTCGAGCAGGCCTTCGTACAACAGTTTCTCGCGGCTGAGCGAACGCTCGCGGGCCGACAGCACCTTGTCCTCGAAGTTCTTCAACTCCTCGGTGATGTAGCGCTCGGCATTGGTCAGGGTCTGGCGGCGGGTGTAATGCACCGGCGCCTTGTCGGACTGGCCCTTGCTGATCTCGATGTAATAGCCATGCACGCGGTTGTAGCCGACCTTCAAGGTGGCGATGCCGCTGGCCTGGCGCTCGCGTGCTTCCAGATCGATCAGGAACTGGTCGGCGTGGGTGGACAGGCGGCGCAGTTCGTCGAGCTCTGCATCGTAGCCTTCGGCGATCACGCCGCCATCGGACAGCTTCAGCGGCGGCTGCTCGGCGATGGCGCTGGCCAGCAGCTGCGCGCTTTCATCGTGCGAGCCCAGCTCGGCGCGCAGCTGTTGCAGGCGCGGTGAATCCAGCGTGTCCAGCTGTGCATTGATGGTCGGCAACAGGCCCAGGCCATCGCGCAGGGTGGAAAAGTCGCGCGGGCGCGCCGAGCGCAACGCCATGCGGGTCAGGATGCGCTCGATATCGCCAAGCGCGCGGAAGCTGTCGCGCAGGTCGGCGTCGCTGCCGCGATCAATCAGCGTGGCAACTGCGTGGTGGCGTTGCTGCAGCACGTTGCGCAGGCGCAGCGGGCGGTGCAGCCAGCGCCGCAGCAGTCGTCCGCCCATCGGCGAGACGGTGCTGTCGAGCACACCGAGCAGGGTGTTGCGGGTGTCGCCATCGACGCGCGTATCCAGTTCCAGATGACGGCGGGTGGCGGCGTTCATCGCAATCGCTTCGCCGGCGTTCTCCATCGCGATGGCGGTCAGGTGCGGCAGACGCTGTTTCTGGGTCTCCTCTACATAGCCGAGCAGGGCGCCGGCGGCGCCGGTGGCGCGCGGCTTGTCGTCGATGCCGAAGCCGCTGAGATCATGCAGCTTGAAGAAGTTCAGCAGATGGCGGCGGCCGCTGTCGGCATCGAACAGCCACGGCGCCCGGCGGCGCACGCCATTGCGATGGCGTAGGAACTCCGGCCAGTTATCTTCGTCGGGCACCAGCAGCTCGGCCGGTTCCAGCCGGGCCAGTTCGGCTTCCAGCGCGTCGTCGTTGTCCACCTCATTGACCAGGAAGCGGCCGCCGGCCAGATCGGCCCAGGCCAAGCCGTAGCCGGCCTTGCTGCGTGACAGCGCCATCAGCAAGGTATCGCGGCGTTCGTCCAGCAGGGCCTCGTCGGTGACGGTGCCGGGGGTGACCACACGCACCACCTTGCGTTCGACCAGGCCTTTGGCCAGGGCCGGGTCGCCGATCTGCTCGCAGATCGCCACCGACTCGCCGACTGCCACCAGTCGCGCCAGATAGCCTTCGAAGGAATGCACCGGCACGCCGGCCATCGGGATCGGCGCACCGCCGGAGCTACCGCGCTGGGTCAGGGTGATGTCGAGCAGGCGCGCGGCCTTGCGCGCGTCGTCATAGAACAGTTCGTAGAAATCGCCCATCCGGAAGAACAGCAGCAGGTCCGGATACTCGGACTTGGCTGCGAAGAACTGCTTCATCAACGGGGTGTGTTCGGGCTTTTTCTCGGTCACGCGCAGTCCACTTCAATTTGCCGGGCGAGGGCACAGGACCGCTATTGTAGGCGCAGTGCCCGGAATGGACGAGGTGAGGCTGATGCGGGCGGATTGAGGCCATCGTGCTTGCCGGTGGCCGGAAAGTGAACGCTGCGACGGCACCGCGGTGTCGCAATGGGCAGGTTCCCTGAACGCCGGCGCAGAGCCGTTGTCCGCAGCTGTAGCCGGCATGAGTGCAGCCGCAGGCCGCTGGGTCGCCTTGGCCTGCCGGCGGCTTGGTGCTGCCTTCGAGAGCGCAGTGCAGGCGCGTTGTGCGGTGGCAGCCGACAACGCGTGGAGAGGCCTGCACTACGCCCATCGTGGGTGTGGCAGCGCTTAGAAGTTCAAGGTCAGCGATACCCCGGCGGTGCGGAAGCTGTCCGGTGACAGGAACTGCATGGTGCCCCCATTGTTGATGGTGGGGCTGGCGTCAATGAAGCTGCGGTAGTGCTTGTCCAGCAGGTTGCGTGCGTATACCGATACTTCCCATTGACCATCTTCGGCCCCCAGACCGATGGACAGGTTGGCCACGCCGTAGCCCGGCGTGCGGGTGGAGGACTGCGAGGCGGTGTTGTAGAAGTGGCTGCGGTAGCTCCAGCCGGCATTGGCGTTGATGGCCAGGCCGTTGCCCAGGGCGTGGTAGTAGTTGCCGCTGAGCGAGTAGCTGTACTTGGACACATACGGCGGCGTGAATCCCGTCAGGTCGGCCTGCAGGACGCCGTCGACGATGCGGCAGGGGGCATCGCGGTTGCTCTCGCAGGTGGTGAAGTAGTCGCGGAACTCGGCGTCGGTCAGCGCGCCGGTGGCGATCAGCGAGAAATCGGCGCTGGGACGCCAGCTCACTTCCAGCTCGGCGCCCTTGGTGCGCATCTCACCTGCGTTCGACATCGCCCAGCCCAGGGTTTCCGGAATGTAGACCTGGGCCTGGAAATCCTTGTAATCGGCCTTGTACAGGCTGACGTTGACGGTGAGGCTGCGGTCGAAGAACTGGGTCTTGGCGCCCAGTTCATAGGCGGTGGATTTCTCCGGCTGGATCAGGTTGGACTCGTTCCAGATCGGGTCGACGGTGGGGCCCTTGTAGCCGGTGGCGACGTTGGCATACCACATCAGCGTGGGATTCTGCTGGAACTGCAGGGCGACTTTTCCAGAGACGTTTTCCTTGCTGATCCCAGCCTGCGAAGGAAGGATCGTGCCCAGGTAGATCACCGGCTTGCCTTCGGCGGTGGGCATGTCGATGGGCGTCATGGAGGCGGCCACCTTGTCATGCGTGTAGCGCAGCCCAGCGCTGGTGGACCAGCGGTCGGTCAACTTGTAACCCACATTGGCGTAGAGCGCATGGCTCTTGGTGTCGGCGTGGATATGCTGTCTTGGGCCGGTGAGGGAGAGGTATACGCTGGGCGGCGCCGGATCGAAATTGAAGCCGCCGTAGGCGTAGTACTCGTAGGTGCTGTCGACGTTGGCGTAGTAGGCGCCAAGCACGTAGTCCAGGCGGTTGTCCTGCGCGGTGCCGGCCAGGCGGAATTCCTGGCTGATCTGATGGGCACGGATCGTGGTGATGTTCTTGTTGAGGAAGTCCGCGGGCGTCTGGTCCACGTCATGGATCTGGTTGACGGTGGAGGCGCGGTAGGCGGTGATGGAGGTCAGCTGCGCACCGTTGGCAAGACGCAGGTCGGCCTTGGCGGAAAAGCCGGTCACGCCTTGGAAGGCGAAAGCATCGGCGTCGGCCTGGCTGGTGAAGCTGTCGCCGCCGATGCGTTCGAAGCCGGCCAGGCTCGCGTTGTAGTTTGTGTCCGTGCCCAGACTGTAGAGCGTGGCGATGTTGCGGTTGAACAAGGTCTGGCGTTCGGCTGCAACCAGGATGTCCAGTCGGTCGGTAGGCGACCACAGCCACTTGCCGCGGATGCCGCGCCCGGTCTGGTCACCGACATTCCAGTCATGGAACGCATTGGCGGTAGCGCCGTCCTGGTCCTTGTAGTAGGCGGAAATACGCAGTGCCGACGTGTCCGAGATGCCCAGGTTGCCGGTTACGCGTGCCACGTGCTCGTTGCGCTCGCCCAGCGACAACGCGACCGAGCCGCCGGTGGTGCCGATCTCCGGGGCACGCGTGCTGATGTTCACGATGCCCGCCGAGGCGTTCTTGCCGAACAGCGTGCCTTGCGGCCCACGCAGGACTTCGATGTGCTCGATGTCGCTGAAGCCGGCCACGCCGGGATCACGCGGTATGCCGATGACCACGTCGTCCACCACCGTGCCCACGGTCTGCTCGGAGGCAACGCTGAAGGCCTGCGTGCCGATGCCGCGCACCTGGAAGCCACCACCGTTGGCGGTGCCGGCCGTGGCCGAGAACGAAACGCCCGGGGCTACGTACTGCAGATCGGAGATGCTGCTCATGTTGGTGCGGTCGAGCTGTTCGGCCGTTACCACACTGATCGAGATGGGGGTGCTCTGCAGCGGCTTGACCTGGTGGGTGGAGCGCACCATCACGGTGTCCAGGTTCTTGGCTTCCGGCTCGGCCACAGGCGCCGCCTGTTGCGCGAAGACGGTGGGCACTTCTGCCAGCGCAATGAGCAATGCAAGGGTCATGCGGGTACGACGCGGTTGCTGGAGCGGGGTGTGGCGTGGGGCGGCTTGCAGGTACTTCATCGTGCTCTCCGTTGGAGCCGGTCATGTCATCCCGGCATGTGGTTTACGGCGTTGCGGCCTCTGCGTGGCTACGCCCTTGGGGCTTTCGAGCGCGCGCAGCCGCCCGGCGTGGTCATGACTGGCCACGAGGACTGGAAAGGGTGTTGGCAATCGTTCTTGTGCCCTTGCGTGGGAGAGGACGCAGGTGCGGGTGACTACAGATGGCCGGTGTGGACCTCGGCGGTAGTCAGGTGCTGCAGTGGCGGTGCAAGGACGTTCGGGTTGTCAGTGGCGGTAGGAGTCTCTTGGGTGACCCTTGGCGGCATCAGCCTTGGAGGGTTGCAGCGGGGGCGCCATGCTTGGCCGTTGAAGGCGTGCCTGTAGCCTGCAGGGTCGGTACAAGCGAGGAAGCCCTGCCGTGATGGAGGGAATGCATTCCCTTCATCGTTTGCGCAGCAGTGTGTTCGTGCAGCGGCAGATGAACTGCGTGCGCTGAAGATGTTGGTGCAGGGGGGGCGCTGTCAACGATTTGCAGCGAGTTGATCACACGTGCACATCAGCTGTTCCAGCGTTGCGCGTGGACAGCGTGCGGTTTGGCCAGGAATACATCGTTAGGCGCCGCACAGCGGCGGCCGATCTGATTGTCCGGTGCCAGGAAAAGTGCCGGTTTGCCCTGAGAGCGCGAGCTGCCTTTTCTACGGGCTTTCCAGCAGCGGGATCGCCGCGCCGCCGCGCTCGAAGCAGCGCTCCCCATTTTCCTGCGCTGCAGTAAGCGCAGGGCTGGACCTCAGTCGTCGCCGCCGATCACGCCTTCAGCCAGCGGCACCCGGCTGCCATCGAGCAGGCCACGGCTGAGCTTGCCGTCCTCGATGAACAGCAGCTCGCCGTTCTCGCCATTCTTGATGCTGCTGTCGATGGCGATGATGCGATCACCATGGAAGCTGCTGACATGCGGCATCGAGGTGTGGCCCACGACGATACGCTTGAGGGAGAGGCTGTCCAGTACGTTCTGCACGCCGGCGGTATCCAGGCGTCCATCGAAGTAGCCGCGGTACCAGATCGGGCTGGTCTTGCCGTCATACAGCGGCGCGGTGCCCGGGTCGGCCTTGACCTCGGCCTTGGGGCGGCCCAGCGAGGCCTGGTAGGCGGCATTGGTAGCTGCCGGGTCCAGCGCCAGCGGCAAGGCCTCCGGCGAGATGCCGCCATGCAGGAACAGGGTGTCGCCGATCCGCAGCAGTACCGGCCGGGTGCGCAGCCATTGGCCGATCACCGAATCGCTGCCATACAGCTGCGGATAGCTGCGGCCCAGCAGCTGTGCGCTGCGCAGGTACTTGGGATTGACGTAGCGCAGGTCGTCGTACAGCACCATGGTTTCGTGGTTGCCCAATACGAAGTGCACGGCGCCACCGGCCTGGGCGGCCTGCTGCTGCAGGCTGTAGAGCAGCCAGAAAGCCTCGGTGACCTGGGGGCCGCGATCAAAGACATCACCGGCGATCACCAGTGTGTCCTGGCCCAATGCCCAGCGGTCATGCGGGTCGATCACATGGTGGGCGCGCAGCAACTGCAGCAGTAGTGCGTACTGGCCGTGGATATCGGAGACGGCGACGATGCGGGACGCCGCCGGCAGCACCGCATTGGCCGGGTCGGCCGTTGCTCCGATCAACAATGGCTGTGGGTAGCCACACGCCGGCGCAAACCCGCGGGCGATATCGCGCTTGCGGCGAAGCTGGCGGGTGACCACCTGGTCATCGCAGATCCATTGCGCCTGCAGGCGTTTGCCGTCACGGAATACGTAGGGGCCGTCGGCGTGCACATGCGCAGCCGGCTCCGGTACCTCGCGCGCCTGGGCGTACGGGACGCTGCACAGCAGCGGGATCAGGATCAGCAGGGCGCAAAGCAGGGGCATGGCAGTTTCCGGGGCGCGGTGCCTGATGCACCTGCGTCCAGCCTACGGCGCGGCTGCGCCCATCGCATGTGCTATCGGTTTGCTGCGCGGCGCGGCTCAGTCGCGGCGCAATGCAGCACGGCCCGGGGCATCGGGCAGGGTGTCGTGACCCAGCACAATGCGGTTGCGGCCCTGCTTCTTGGCCTGGTACATGGCTGCGTCAGCGCGTGCCATCACCCGTTCGTAGTCCGGGTGGCCGTCGTACAGCGCCACGCCGATGCTGGCACTCACCGCCAGCAGTTGGCCGTCGGCCAGGGTGACGGGGGTCTCGGCGATGCGCCGGCACAAGCCATCGGCAATCACCAGCGCCTGGCGTTCATCCACCGCCACCAGCACCACCACGAACTCCTCGCCGCCGTAGCGGAACACGTAGTCGCTGCCGCGGGTGAACTGGCTGAGGATGCCGGCCACGTGCTGCAGGGCACGGTCGCCGGCTTCGTGGCCGTGTTCATCGTTGATGGTCTTGAAGTGGTCCAGGTCCAGCAGCAGCACGCCGAAGCTGCCGGAGGATTTTTCCGCCAGCTTGATTTCCCGGCGCAGCACGGTGGGCAGGAAGCGACGGTTCAACAGGTTGGTCAGCGCGTCACAGCCGGCATCCAACTCGCCGATGCGTTCGAACAGCATGCCCAGCAGGGTACGTACCTGGCTGACCTTGGAACGCACTTCCTGCAGTTGAATGGAGCGTTCGGCCGGTGCACTGTCCTGCTGCAAGGTGTGCTGCAGCAGCTGGTCGACCTCGCGGATCAGGCTGCTGATCTGCACGGTCTCCGAGCTTTCGCCGAAACTGGGAATGCCCTTGTGGTTGAACCACAGGCCGAATTCCGAACGCGCCAGGCTCTTGAAGCTGCCCAGGTCGGCCTGTGCGGCCAACGCGTACAGCAGGGTGTTCTCCCAATCCAGCAGCAGGGCACGTTGGCGTTCGCGCTCGGTGCTGACGTTCTGTACCAGCGAGAACAGCCGGTAGGCCGCATCGGTGCGCGAAGAGCGCTCGCGGGCATTGGAATAGGCCAGGGTCATGCCTTCCAGCGCGATATCGAAAGAGGCGGTGAGGCTGGCGATGGCGGTGTGCGCGATTTCACCGTGCCCGGCCTGTTCGCCGATCAACTGGAACAAACGCTGTTTGAGCACGCGGGTACCGCGCGTGACCAGATCCACCGGAATGCCCACGCGTGCATGCACATCGCCAATGACGCGCTGGTTGGCGATCAATTGCTCGACATTGCCGTCATCGGCCTGCAGCAGGTCGCGTACCCAGCGCTGCATGGCCGGTTGCAGCCGCACCCGCACCTGGTCGTGTGACATCGAGCGTGAGGCGCGCGCGTCGTTCATCATCACCTTGTAAAAATGCGCGGCAAGCGCGGCGGCATGGTCGTCGGCCAGGCTTGCCAACACCTGCGCAGCGTCCGGACCAGCGGCAGCAAGGCTTTGTCTCCAGGCTGCCGCCAGGGCGCTGCTGTTGGTGTCGGGCATGGAAGAGGGGGCGATATTCATGCGATCAATCGGTAGAGTGCCAGTGGCAGCCGACCATTATCGGCAGGAAACACCGATGTTTGAGGATGTTGTATTGATAGCTGTGTTCACTGTTTGTTCAAGTTCTGCTGTGCTGGGTAGCGCAGGGCGCGCGCGATGATCAGCGCCGGCCCTTTCCCGATGATGGCCGTGGTGGCCTTGCTGGCGCTGGCCATAGGCTGGGGTTTCGCGCGGGCCTTGAGCCCGTCGGCTGACGGTCTGCGCAGCCGTGCCGGCGCGGTGGTGCTGGATGCCTTCCTGCTCGGCTTGCTGGGTGCGCGGCTTGCGCACGTGGCCCTGCATGCGCGTGACTACCTGGCGCAGCCGCTGTCCATCATCCGCCTGGGTGATGGTGGCTACACGATCTGGGCGGGCCTGCTGGTGGCCGCTGCCTACGCGTTGTGGAAGACCCGCCAACGCCTGCTGCGCAAGCCGGTGCTGCTGGGCCTGGCCGCCGGTGCGGCGTTCTGGGCGATGGGCGGCATGGTGCTGTTTGCGATGCAGCGCGCCTCCATTCCGCTGCCTGATGCGGTGCTGGTGGACATGCAGGGCCAGTCGGCACCGCTGGCGGCGTTTACCGGCAAGCCGACGGTGATCAATCTGTGGGCGACCTGGTGTGGGCCGTGCCGGCGCGAAATGCCGGTGCTGGCGCAGGCGCAGCAGGCGCACCCACAGGTGCAGTTCGTGTTTGCCAACCAGGGTGAAACCAGCGATGAGGTCGCCGACTACCTGCGTGTGGAGAACATGCAGTTGCACAACGTGCTGCTGGACGCCGATTCCCGGGTGATGCAACAGACCGGTGCCCGTGCGCTGCCAACCACTCTGTTCTTTGCCGCCGATGGACGGCTGCGCAGCGTGCATATGGGCGAGCTGTCGCGCGCCACCCTGGAAGCGCGCCTGCGCGAGCTGCAATAACCCCTTTACCGCAAGAGATACCTGATGATGCGTTCCCGTACGATGCTGCTGTTGTTGTCCGCCATGAGCCTGGCGCCCCTTGCATGTGCACAGACTGCCGGCACGCCGGCCACCACCGCGGGCAAGGCGCCGGCAGCCGCCGAAGAGCCGGCAGCCGCCGAAGAGCCGGCGGTGGTCAAGACCCTGCGCTCGCAGGGCGTCGAGTTCATGGGCACGTTCGAGACCCCGGTTGGCCTGACCGGCTATGCCGGCGTGGCCGGCCAGCGGCCGTTGGGCGTCTACGTGTCCAAGGATGGCGAATACGCCGTGGTGGGCACCCTGGTCAACGCCAAGGGTGAGGATGTCAGCGCCGCCAAGCTCAAGGAGCTGGTGTCCGAGCCGATGGGCCAACAGGCCTGGGCCAAGGTGGAAGCCAGCCATTGGGTGCGCGACGGCAAGGCCGATGCGCCGCGCATCATCTACTCTTTCAGCGATCCGAACTGCCCGTACTGCAACCGTTTCTGGGAAGCTGCGCAGCCGTGGGTAGCCGCGGGCAAGGTGCAGATCCGGCAGATCCTGGTGGGCGTTATCCGCGAGGACAGCGCCAACAAGGCCGCTGCCATCCTCGGCGCGGCATCGCCGGAGCAGGCCTTGATCCAGAACGAGCGTGACTTCGCCAAGGGCGGCATCAAGCCGCTGGCGACGGTGCCAGCGGCGGTACAGGCCAAGCTGCGCGCCAACGAGGCGGCGATGCTGGATCTGGGCTTCCAGGGGACGCCGGGCATCATCTTCAAGGATGCCGATGGCAGCGTGCAGATGCGCTCGGGCATGCCGCAGGGCGATGACATGCAGACGGTGCTCGGCCCCCGCTGATCGCTGAACCGGGTGGTGGCGATGTAATAGTCTCCGCCGCGCCGGGCTGACTAAGCTGGCTTCGTTTCCGGGAGCCAGCCATGAGTCACGACCACAACCACCTGCCCAGTGAGATCCGCCACGAGAAGCCCCTGTGGTGGGCGTTGGGGCTGACCACGTCCTATCTGGTGGTGGAAGTCATCGGTGCGTTCTGGACCAACAGCCTGGCGCTGTTGTCCGACGCAGCGCATATGGCCACCGATGCCATCGGCCTGATGATCGCGCTCACCGCGGTCCGCCTGAGCCGGCGCCCGCCCGATGCCAAGCGCACCTATGGCTATGCCCGCCTGGAGGCGCTGGGTGCGGTAACCAATGGCCTGCTGTTGTTTGGCGTGGGCATCTACATCCTTTTCGAAGCCGTACAGCGCTTCCAGCAGCCGCAGGCGATTGCCTCCACCGGCATGATGTGGGTGGCTGCATTCGGCCTGGTGGTGAACCTGATCGCGATGCGCCTGCTCAGTGCCGGCAGTGGTGAGAGCCTGAACGTCAAGGGCGCCTATCTTGAAGTGTGGAGCGACATGCTTGGTTCGGTGGCGGTGATTGCCGGCGGCCTGATCATCCACTTCACCGGTTGGACCCTGGTCGACCCGATCCTGGCGGTGCTGATTGGCCTGTGGGTGCTGCCACGCACCTGGGTGCTGCTGCGCGATGCGATCAACGTGTTGCTGGAGGGCGTGCCCAAGGGCGTGGTGCTGAAGGACATCGAAGCTGCATTGCGCGAGCAGGCAGGGGTGGCCGGCATCCACGATCTGCACGTGTGGGCCTTGGCGTCGAGCACGCCGGCTTTGACCGTGCATGTGGTGATGCAGGATGGGCAGGCGCCGGATGCCTTGCGCCGGCAAGTGGCCGACATGCTGCACGAGCGGTTTGATATCGACCATGTAACGGTGCAGGTTGAAGCGGATCACTGCGGCGATGATTGTGCTGACAAGAAGACGGGCGGTGGTGACCACGACCATGATCACGAAGGTCATGCGCACGGGCCGGATGAGCAAGGTCATCACGGCCATGTGCACCGCTGAACAGCGCGCTTTGCGCGTCCCCTTTCCCCCTCTCCCCAACCCCTCTCCCGCAAGGGGAGAGGGGCTTTGCAAGCTGCAGCTTCAAGCATCGCTTCATCTCGCCGAAATCTGAGCCCCCTCCCCTTGCGGGAGAGGGGTGGGGAGAGGGGAGAGGGGAGAGGGGAGAGGGGGGCGCAGCGCGCCCAATCATTGCGGCAAAAGAAAACGGAGCCTCGCGGCTCCGTTTTTGTTCAATCAATCAGGCGCAGATCTCAAGCCACCGGCTCGCGCAACACCGCCATGTCCCAGCCCTGGCGCGGTGCAAATCGGTCGCCATGGCGGGCCTGCAAGGTCTTCAGCTTCTCCACCAGGGTATCGGCGCCGGTTGCGCGGATGTACTGGATCGGGCCGCCACGGAACGGGGCAAACCCCGTGCCGAAGATCACGCCGGCATCGAGCAGGTCGGCATCGGCCACCACGCCGTCGTGCAGGCAGGCCACCGCTTCGTTGAGCAGCGGCAGGATCAGGCGGTCTTCCAGGTCCGATGGGGCCTGGTAGTCCTTGGCCACTTCCGGCTTCACCGCGCGGCCGTTCTCCCACTTGTAGATGCCCTGGCCGTCCTTTTTGCCGCGCTTGCCCTGTTCCACCGTGGCCAGCGCCGCCGGAATCTGCAGGCCCAGGAACGGCGCCAGCTCCTTGCCCACGCCAGCGGCCACGTCCAGGCCCACCGTATCCAGCAGTTCGATCGGGCCCATCGGCATGCCGAACTTGACCGCAGCCTTGTCGATCACCGGGCCGGGAATGCCCTCGGCGTAGGCGGTGGCAGCCTCCAGCATGTACGGGAACAGCACGCGGTTGACCAGGAAGCCGGGCGTGCCGGCCACCGGCACCGGGAACTTGCCTAGCGCCTTGCAGAACGCAGCCAGACGCTTCTCGGTTTCCGGCGCCATGCCGTCGTGGTGGATGATCTCCACCAGCGGCATCTGCGCGACCGGGTTGAAGTAGTGCAGGCCGGCAAACTGCGCCGGGCGCTGGATGTGATCACGCAGCTCGACCAGCGGGATGGACGAGGTGTTGGTGGTCAGCAGCGCATCGGCCTTCATCTTCGGCTCCAGCGTCTGGTACAGCGCACGCTTGGCTTCCGGGTTCTCGATGATGGCCTCGATCACCAGGTCGGCATCGGCAACGCCGTCACCGGCCAGATCGGCCTTCAGCCGTGCGGCCACTTCCGGGCGCTTGCTCTCGTCACGCACCTTTTTGTCGAACAGCGCCTGCGCGCGGGTCATGGCCGGGTCGATGAAGCGCTGCTCGCGGTCCTGCAGGGTAACGTTGAAACCCTTGTAGGCCGCCCAGGCCGCGATATCGCCGCCCATCACGCCGGCACCGACCACGTGCACGTGCCTGATGCCCGAGTCCTTGCCGCCCAGGCCCTTGAGCCGCTCGGTCAGGAAGAAGATGCGGATCAGGTTGCGCGCGGTCGGGCTGCTGGCCAGCTTGACCACGGCGCGGCGTTCGGCATCCAGACGCTTCTGGATCGGGCTGCCACCGGTGCGTTCCCAGGTGCTGATCAGCGCATACGGCGCCGGGTACTGGTCCTTCTTGGCCTTGCGCGCGACCTGCTTGGCCATCTGCGGGGCCAGGATCTTGCGGGCAAGGAAGGTATTGGTGGCCCAGGCGGTGGCGCGCTGCTTGAACGGGCGGGTCACGCCGGTCTGCAGCAATGCGACCGCCGCATCGACCAGCACCGCCGGGGCGGCGACCTTGTCGACCAGGCCAATGCCGCGCGCGGCCGAGGCCGACAGGGGGCGGCCGGTCAGCATCATGTCCATCGCTACCGGCGCGCCCACCAGCTGCGGCAGGCGCGAGCTGCCGCCCCAGCCCGGGAAGATGCCCAGCTGGGTCTCGGGCAGGCCGATACGGGTGGACGGATCGTTGGACGCCACGCGGTAGCGGCAGGCCAGTGCCAGCTCGGTGCCGCCGCCCAGGCAGTGGCCGTGGATGGCGGCCACGGTCGGGCAGGGCAGTTCGGCCAGCTTCTGGTAGACGCTCTGGCCGCGGCGGATGGCGTCGTTGACGGTGCCGCGGCGGTCGAACTCCTGGAACTCCTTCAGGTCCGCACCGGCGATGAAGCCGGCCGCCTTGGTCGAGCGCACCACCACGCCCTTGGGCGGGTCGATGGCCAGGCGCTCGATGATGTCGCCCAGTTCCAGCAGCACGTCCTGCGACATGGCATTGACCGGGCTGTCCTTGCGGTCGAGGCTGAGTACAGCCACGCCATCCTCGCGCAGCTCGGTATGCCAATGATTGAAGCGGAGCCCGTCGAAGCCTGAGAGCATGGGACGTTCCATCCGGTTGTGTATGGAGAAGACCGCTATGATCCAGAGGTTGTTTCCCCGCCGTCAAATCCCAATGCTTGGGGATGTGATGCGTTCGTGGCAGCAGCGGTCCCCGCAGGCTAACCGAACGGGAGTTAAAAGCTGGTGCGGCCCCCTCTGCGGAAGGGACTGAACTTTTGCCGCGAGTAGCGGTCATATTGCCCGACGTCGGTTGGGCTGACAGGAGTGCGGCCCGAATGGCCGAGGTTGAAACACCACAGGAGCTGGACCTGGAACTGGTCCGGCGCGTGCAGCGCGGCGAAAGCGCAGCGTTCGATGTCCTGGTGCGCAAGTACCAGCATCGGATCATTGCGCTGATCGGGCGCTACATCGCCGACTGGAGTGAATGTCAGGACGTGGCCCAGGACACTTTCGTCCGCGCCTACCGCGCGATCGGGAATTTCCGTGGCGACGCCCAGTTCTATACCTGGTTGCATCG
>NZ_DLJW01000067.1:0-873 GCF_002477705.1 Stenotrophomonas sp. UBA7606
CAAGACAGTTGACTCCTACAGAACCCGTTCGATTGGTCGGCTGAAGCAATACCGGCACAGCCCCTGCCGAGCATGGCTCGGCACTACATGGGTGTGCTGGGAATGCCCCTGCCGAGCATGGCTCGGCACTACCTGTCGCCGGGCACCGTTACATGCGCGCAACAAGCCGTTGCCTAAACTGGGGCCTGAAACCATGCGCCCGACGGCGGATGCTTCGTCCATACTCGGACCAGTATTCACCTGACAGGGCCCATGGCTCTGAAAAGCCCGCGCAGCGCCCCGGCGCCATCGCAAGCCATCTGTACCAAGAGGAGTCAGCTGTATGAGCGATACATTCTCCACCCGTAGCCAACTGGAGGTTGGCGGCCAGCAGTACACCTACTGCAGCCTTCCCAAGCTCGGCCAGAAGTTCGACATCTCCCACCTTCCCTACTCGATGAAGATCCTGCTGGAGAACCTGCTCCGGCATGAGGACGGCGGCCAGACCGTCGGCCCGGACCACATCGAAGCCGTCGCCCGCTGGAACCCCAAGGCCGAGCCCGACACCGAAATCGCCTTCATGCCCGCGCGCGTGGTGCTGCAGGACTTCACCGGTGTGCCCTGCGTGGTCGACCTGGCCGCCATGCGCGATGCGGTCACCAAGCTCGGCGGCAAGGCCGAGCAGATCAACCCGCTGATCCCCTCCGAGCTGGTCATCGACCACTCCGTGCAGGTGGACGTGTTCGGGCGCCCTGACGCACTGGACCTCAACGGCAAGATCGAGTTCCAGCGCAACCAGGAGCGCTACAGCTTCCTGCGCTGGGGCCAGAAGGCCTTCGAGAACTTCAAGGTGGTGCCGCCGAACACCGGCATCGTCCACCAGGTGAACCTGGA
>NZ_DLJW01000067.1:1062-43940 GCF_002477705.1 Stenotrophomonas sp. UBA7606
GCCACCTGCGGCATCTTCCCGATCGATGCCGAGTCGTTGAACTACCTGCGCCTGTCCGGCCGCAGCGATGCGCAGATCAATCTGGTCGAAGCCTATGCAAAGGCGCAGGGCCTGTGGCACGACGCCAACAGCGCGCATGCGCAGTACAGCGCCACGCTGGAACTGGACATGGGCGACGTCAAGCCGTCGATGGCTGGCCCCAAGCGTCCGCAGGACCGTGTGCTGCTGCAGGACGTGCACAGCAACTTCGCCGAAGCCCTGACCACCCTCACCGCCAATCGCAAGCCCAAGGTGGGCTGCGCGGTGCAGGAGTTCGACGAGGAAGGCGGCGACCAGCCGCAGGCCAAGCGGCTGGCGGCCAAGCCCATTTCCAGGATCCGCATCAACGACGAGGACACCGAGCTGTCCGACGGCTCTGTGGTCATCGCCGCCATCACCTCGTGCACCAACACCTCCAACCCGGCGGTGATGCTGGGTGCCGGCCTGCTGGCGCGCAACGCGGCCCGCATCGGCCTGAAGGCCAAGCCGTGGGTGAAGACCTCGCTTGGGCCGGGTTCTCGCGTGGTGACCGACTATCTGGAAAAGGCCGGCGTGCTGACCGATCTGGAAAAGCTGGGCTTCTTCGTGGTCGGCTATGGCTGCACCACCTGTATCGGCAACTCCGGCCCGCTGCCAGAAGCGGTGTCCGCCGGTATTGCCGAGAACGAACTGGTGGTGGCCTCGGTGCTGTCGGGCAACCGCAACTTCGAAGGCCGCGTGCATCCGGAAGTCAAGGCCAACTACCTGGCCTCGCCGCCGCTGGTAGTGGCCTACGCCATTGCCGGTACCGTCAACATCGACCTGACCAAGGAGCCGATCGGCAAGGGCAGCGATGGCAAGGAGGTGTACCTGCGCGACATCTGGCCGAGCAACAAGGAGATCGGCGACATGATCGCCGCTACCGTTGGCCCGGAAATGTTCAAGCAGAACTATGCCGACGTGTTCAAGGGCGATACCCGCTGGGCGCAGATCGAGTCGCCCGAAGGCCAGGCCTACGAGTGGAACAGCGACTCCACCTACATCAAGAACCCGCCCTACTTCGACGGCATGACCATGCAGGTGGGCAACATCAGCGACATCCATGGCGCGCGGGTGATGGGCCTGTTTGGTGACTCCATCACCACCGACCATATCTCCCCGGCCGGCAACATCAAGAAGGACTCGCCCGCGGGCCGCTTCCTGCAGTCGCGCGGCGTGCAGCCGGCCGACTTCAACAGCTACGGCAGCCGCCGCGGCAACGATGACGTGATGGTGCGCGGCACCTTCGCCAACATCCGCATCAAGAACCTGATGTTTGGTGGCGAAGAAGGCGGCAACACGCTGTACTATGCGCCCGGCAGCCAGACCGGCGTGAAGCTGGCGATCTATGACGCGGCAATGAAGTACAAGGCCGACGGCGTGCCGCTGGTGGTACTGGCCGGCAAGGAATACGGCACCGGCTCGTCGCGCGACTGGGCGGCCAAGGGCACCAACCTGCTGGGCGTCAAGGCGGTCATCGCGGAAAGCTTCGAGCGTATCCACCGCTCCAACCTGGTCGGCATGGGCGTGCTGCCGCTGCAGTTCCATGACGGCGAGAACGCACAGACGCTGGGCCTGGATGGCTCGGAGGTGTTCGATGTGACCGGCCTGGACGATGGCAAGGCCAAGACCGCAACGGTCACCGCGACCAAGGCAGATGGCAGCCAGAAGAGCTTCACCGCCAAGGTATTGCTGCTGACGCCCAAGGAAGTGGAGTACTTCCGCAATGGTGGCCTGCTGCAGTACGTGCTTCGCCAGCTTGCATCCAGGAAGGCAGCCTGACCAAAAACGCCCCGCAAGGGGCGTTTTTCTATCGACAGGCCAGGTAAAAGCCGCGACGCCGACGATGCGTGTCTGCGGGAATCCCTGGGCAATCGGCCTCCCAGGGCTTCGCGCTCATGCCCCTGCTACCGCGTCAGCGGGCACCTGGCGCGAAGCGCGCGATCAGGTCATAGGCATCGCCCAGGAACATCTGCCGCACCCAGGTGATGGACAGCTCGCCACGCCAGGTCTGGCGATCGATCACCAGGCAGGCCGTGCCCAGCGGCACTTTCAACAGCGCCGCTTCTTCGGCATTGGCTGCCACCGCGCTGATCCGGTGCTGGCCGCGCGTCCATGACACGTTCTGCAGCAACCAACTGCCGGGGGCGTGCGTGGAGAAATCCACGTCCAGCGTTTCCGGCACCGCCTCGGGGTTGATCAGGCGGCGCTCCAGCGCCAAGGGCTTGCCATCGGCCAGATGCAGGCAGCGCATCGCCAACAGCTTGCCCTCGCCCACCAGCTCCAACTCTTCGGTTACGCCGGCCTTGGGCTTGCGCAGCGCACGCTCCAGCAACTGAAACATGTAGGCATGCCCACGCTCGGTCACCGCCACCTCGATATCGGGGATCTCCAGCGCCACCTGCTCCAGGTGCGGCGGCTGCCGCGCAACGAACGAACCCGCGCGACGCCGGCGCTCGATCATGCCGCTCTCGGCCAGCGTGGTCAGTACCTTGTTCACGGTCATCCGCGAACAGTGGTACTGCTCCATCAGCTCGTGCTCGAACGGAATGCGGAAACCGGGCTGCCATTCGCCACTGAGGATGCGGCTTTCGATATCACTGCGGATGCGGTGATTGAGGGTGGGAGCCTTCTTGCTCTTCACTCGGGGTTCCTGAAAGGGCTGCAGCGCGTCAGGCCAATATCCGGCCCAGCGCGGCACGGTAGCGCGCGGTGATCGCCTCGCGGTTCACGTGGCGTCCATCGCGCACCAGTTGCCGGCCATTGCGCCAGACGCCACGAAGGGCGCCATTACGTGCGGCAAACAGCCAGCTGTCAAGCAAGGCATCGCCGGCACGGCCCAGCATTGCCGGGTGCTGTTCATCCAGCTCCAGCAGATCCAGCGGCGCGCCAACTGCCAACCCCGCCTGCTCGCCCAGCGCCTGCGCGGCCCCTTCAACGGCCTGCTGGTAGAGCCAGCGGCCGCTGGAGACGGCTCCTGGCGACAACACGTTGCGCCCGCGCAGCTGCAGCCGCTGGCCGTATTCGAGCAGCCGCAGCTCCTCGGCCGCATCGATCAGGACATTGGAATCGGAACCCACGCCAAAGCGTCCGCCGGCCTGCATGTAATCGCGCATGGGGAACAAACCGTCGCCCAGGTTGGCCTCGGTGATCGGGCACAGGCCCACCACCGCACCACTGACCGCCATCTGTTGTACTTCATGGGCATCCACGTGGGTGGCATGCACCAGGCACCAGCGCGCATCGACCGGGGCGTGGTCATACAGCCACTGCACCGGGCGCTGGCCGCTCCAGGCAAGGCAGGCATCGACCTCGCGGGTCTGCTCGGCGATATGGATATGGATCGGCCCCGCCGCCATGCCGACCAGGGCCTGCAACTGCTGCGGCGTGCACGCACGCAGGCTGTGCGGTGCCAGCCCAAGGACGGCATCGGGAATCGTGGCCAGGGCCTCGCGGCAGCCTTCCAGCAGGCGCGCAAATCCATCCAGATCGTGCAGGAAGCGACGCTGCGCCGGCACCGGTGCAGCCCCGCCGAAGTCGCTGTGGGCATAGAACACGGGCAGCAGGGTCAGGCCAAGCCCGGTTTCGGTGGCCGCTGCGGCAACGCGGCTGGCCATCTCGGCCGGATTGGCGTAACGGCTGCCGTCTTCGGCATGGTGCAGGTAATGGAACTCGCCGACGCGGGTAAATCCACTTTCCAGCATTTCCATATAGGCCTGCGCCGCAATGGCCTGGAAGGTATCCGGATCCAACCGGTCCAGGAACCGGTACATCAGCTCGCGCCAGCTCCAGAAGCTGTCCCCGGAGCGCCCGCCCACCTCGGTGAGCCCGGCCATCGCCCGCTGGAACGCATGGCTGTGCAGGTTGCCCAGGCCGGCGACCACACATCCCAGACGCTGCGCCTGGCCGTCCCAGGCCATGCCCGGAGTGATGGCGGTGATGCGCCCCGCACGACTGTCGATGCGCACATCCTGTGCCCAGCCTTGCGGCAACAAGGCCTGGGTGGCGTGGAAACTGAGCTCTGGGGTGGATTGGCTCGCAGTCACTGGACACTCTCCGATTCTCATCGTTATTGTATATACAAATAAGCACGGAGAGGGGCAATGCGCTGCGACACGCTTTGGCACAACGCCAATCTGATGACCCTGGACGACCCCAGCGGCGGCCTGGGCATTGTCCGCGACGGCGTCATCGCCGCACATGAAGGCCGCATCGTGCATGTGGGCAGCGCCGCCAACGCGCCCACGCTTGCCGCTGACCAGCACATCGACTGCGCTGGCCGCTGGATCAGCCCGGGGCTGATCGACTGCCATACCCATCTGGTCTATGCCGGCAACCGTGCGGGCGAGTTCGAACAGCGCCTGCGCGGCGTGAGTTACGCGGAGATCGCCCGCGCCGGCGGCGGCATTGTTTCCACCGTCAAGGCTACCCGCGCTGCTGACGAGGCCGCGCTGACCAACACCAGCCTGCCGCGGCTGGACGCGATGCTGGCCGAAGGCATCACCACCATCGAGATCAAATCCGGCTATGGCCTGAACCTGGCCGACGAGCGCAAGCAGCTGCGCGTGGCGCGCCAGCTCGGCGAGCTGCGCAAGGTCGAAGTGGTACCCACCTTCCTGGGCGCACACGCTGTACCGCCGGGGCACGAGGCCCAGGCCTACATCAACGAAGTGTGCGCGGCGATGATCCCCGCGATCGCTGCCGAAGGGCTGGCCGAGGCAGTCGACATCTTCTGCGAGAACATCGCCTTCACTACCGCGCAGGCACAGCAGGTGTTCAAGGCCGCGCGCCAGCATGGGCTGGCGATCAAGATTCATGCCGAGCAGTTGTCCAACCAGCATGGCGCCGAGTTGGCAGCGCACTTCGGGGCGCTGTCGGCGGATCACATCGAGTTCCTGGATGCGGCTGGCATCGCCGCGATGCACAGGGCCGGAACGGTCGCCGTGCTGCTGCCCGGCGCCTACTACTTCACCCGCGAGACCCAGCTGCCGCCCGTACCGCAATTGCGCGAGGCAGGCGTGCCAATCGCCCTGGCCACCGACTGCAACCCCGGCACCTCGCCGCTGACCAGCCCGCTGCTGACGATGAACATGGGCGCCACCCTGTTCCGCCTGACCGTCGCCGAGTGCATTGCCGGCTTCACCCGCGAGGCCGCACGCGCGCTTGGCCGCGCTGACCGGCTGGGCACCCTGAGCGCCGGCAAGGACTGCGACCTGGCCATCTGGGACATCGAGGCACCCGCCGATCTGGTCTACCGCATCGGCTTCAACCCCCTGCATGCCCGCGTCTGGCGCGGGCAACCCGCCTGAAACAACGCACCACTGGAGCATTCATGAACACCCCTTTGACCCTCGTCCCCGGCCACGTTCCTTTGGCCCAATGGCGGCAGATCTACCGCGGCGCCGCCGTGCGCCTGCATGAATCCGCACAGGCAGCGGTTGTGCGCAGTGCGCAGGTGGTGGACGCCATCGTCGCCAAGGGCGAGCCGGTGTATGGCATCAACACCGGCTTCGGCAAGCTGGCCAGCGTGCGCATCGAACGCGAGGACCTGCAGACCCTGCAGCGCAATATCGTGCTGTCCCACGCTGCAGGTGTGGGCGAGCCGATCCCGGCCAACGTGGTGCGGCTGATGATGGCGCTGAAGCTGACCAGCCTGGCGCAGGGCGCGTCGGGCATCCGCCCGGAAACCCTGTCGCTGCTGGAAGCCATGCTGCAGAAGGACGTGGTACCGGTGGTGCCCTGCCAGGGTTCGGTCGGCGCCTCCGGCGACCTGGCACCGCTCTCGCATCTGGCCAGCGTGATGATCGGCGTGGGCGAAGCCTTCGTTGCCGGCGTGCGCATGCCGGCCGAAGCAGCATTGCAGCAGACCGGGCTGCAGGCACTGGTGCTCGGTGCCAAGGAGGGCCTGGCCTTGCTCAACGGCACCCAGTACTCCACTGCCTATGCCTTGGCCGGCCTGTTCGAGATCGAGACCGTTTTCCAGGCGGCGCTGGTCACAGGCGCGCTGTCGGTGGAAGCCGCCAAGGGCTCGGACACGCCGTTCGACCCGCGCATCCACAGCATCCGCGGCCAGCGCGGGCAGATTGCCACAGCAGCGGTATTGCGCGAGCTGATGCAGGGCTCGGCCATCCGCGAATCGCACCGTGACAACGACGTGCGCGTGCAGGACCCGTACTGCCTGCGTTGCCAGCCGCAGGTGATGGGCGCTGCACTGGATGTGATCCGCCAGGCTGCGACCACCTTGGAAATCGAAGCCAATGGCGTGTCCGACAACCCGCTGGTGTTCACCGACACCGGCGAAGCACTGAGCGGCGGCAATTTCCACGCTGAGCCGGTGGCCTTCGCCGCTGACATGCTGGCGATGGCGATCTGCGAGATAGGCTCGATCAGCGAGCGCCGTACCGCCATGCTGGTGGACCCTGCCTTGTCCGGCCTGCCGGCATTCCTCACTCCCAAGCCGGGATTGAACTCCGGTTTCATGATTCCGCAGGTGACGGCGGCAGCACTGGTATCGGAGAACAAGCAGCGCGCCTATCCGGCGAGCGTCGATTCGATCCCGACCTCGGCCAACCAGGAAGATCATGTGTCGATGGCAGCGCATGGCGCACGTCGTCTGCTTGCGATGGCCGAGAACGCCGCCAACGTGATCGGCATTGAACTGCTTGCCGCCGGCCAGGGCTGTGACTTCCATGCGCCGCTGCGTTCGAGCCCAGCGCTGGAGCAGGTTCGCTCCACCCTGCGTGCGCAGGTGCCCGCCCTGGTGGACGACCGCTACTTCCATCCAGACATGGTTGCTGCCACCGCATTGGTGCGCGCTGGCGCCTTGACGGCAGGCCTGGCGGTGCTGCTGCCGGGCGTTGATGTTGCGGATCAGGGCTGATCCAGACCCATGCGGAATTGGCTGCAAACTGCGAGCACTTCCCTTCTCCCGCTTGCGGGAGAAGGTGGCGCGCAGCGCCGGAAGAGGGGCGCTTTTCGCTTCAACAGCCAAGAGCGCCCTCACCTGCCCTGCGGGCATCCTCTCCCGCCTGCGGGAGAGGCGACAGCGGGCAACGCTGAACTCTGTGGGACCACGCCGACCCGCCCGCAAGCCGCGAACCTTTCCCTTCTCCCGCCTGCGGGAGAAGGTGGCGGGCAGCGCCGGATGAGGGGCGCTTTTCACTTCAACAGCCAAGAGCGCCCTCACCTGCCCTTCGGGCATCCTCTCCCGCACGCGGGAGAGGCGACAGCGGGCAATGCTGCACTCTGTGGCGCCGCGCAGACCCGTCCGCAAGCCGCGACCCCGTCCCTTCTCCCGCCTGCGGGAGAAGGTGGCGCGCAGCGCCGGATGAGGGGCGCTTTTCACTTCAACAGCCAAGAGCGCCCTCACCTGCCCTGCGGGCATCCTCTCCCGCAGGCGGGAGAGGCGACAGCAGGCAATGCTGCATTTTGTGGCGCCGCGCAGACCCCACCGCAAGTCACGAACCATTCACCCCATCCAGCCCCGGGCCCCCGCCATGACCACATCCCCTGATTGGCTGCACATCCATCGTGGCCAAGCGCCACTGATCGTCAGCTTCCCGCACACCGGCACCGAGCTGCCGGCCTCGCGCGTTGGCCACTTCCTGTCACCGTGGCTGGCACGGCGCGACGCCGACTGGTGGGTGCATGAGCTCTACGCATTCGCCAAGGCGATGGGCGCCACCACTGTGCGCACCGCCATCTCGCGCTCGCTGATCGACGTCAACCGCGACCCCTCCGGCGTTTCGCTCTACCCGGGGCAGAACACCACCGGCCTGTGCCCGCTCACCACCTTCGACAACCAGCCGCTGTACCGCCCCGGGCACGCACCCGACGAGGCAGAAATCCAGTACCGCCGCCAAACCTGGTTCGATCCCTATCACGCCGCACTGGCGGAGGAGATCGCGCGCCTGCGTGCCGCCCACGACACCGTCGTGGTCTATGACGCGCACTCCATCCGCTCGCTCATTCCGCACCTGTTCGATGGCGAACTGCCGCAGTTCAACATCGGCAGCGCCGGCCCCAGTGGTGCGCCCGACACCTCCTGCGACAACGCGCTCACCGACGTGGTCGAAAACCTGTGCGCGATCAGCGGCATGAGCCATGTGCGCAACGGCCGCTTCAAGGGTGGCTGGATCACCCGTCACTACAGCAACACTGCCAATGGCGTGCATACGCTGCAGATGGAACTGGGCTGCCGCGGCTACATGCACGAACCGGCGCCCGAAGACGTCGACGAGCACAGCTGGCCCACGCCCTACGACCCCGACCACGCCACCCCCGTTCGCAACACCTTGCAGCAAGTGCTCGGCGCTTGCCTGGAATTTGCTACCCGGAGAAATGCATGACCCGCCACGACCCCACCCGCAACCCGCGCGCACCGCGCGGCACTACGCTCAACTGCAAATCCTGGCAGACCGAAGCGCCGTTCCGCATGCTGCAGAACAACCTGGACGCGGAAGTCGCCGAAGATCCCACCTCGCTGGTCGTCTACGGTGGCATCGGTCGCGCCGCGCGCGACTGGGAGAGCTACGACAAGATCCTGGAAACGCTCAAGCGCCTGGACGACAACCAGACCCTCCTGGTGCAGTCCGGCAAGCCGGTCGGCGTGTTCCCCACCCATCCCGACGCGCCGCGCGTGCTCATCGCCAACTCCAACCTGGTGCCGCACTGGGCCAACTGGGAGCACTTCAACGAGCTCGATAAGAAGGGCTTGATGATGTACGGGCAGATGACCGCCGGCAGCTGGATCTACATCGGCAGCCAGGGCATCGTGCAAGGCACCTACGAAACCTTCGTCGAGATGGGCCGCCAGCACTACGGTGGCAGCCTGAAGGGCAAATGGATCCTCACCGCCGGGCTCGGTGGGATGGGCGGCGCCCAGCCGTTGGCCGCATCGCTGGCCGGTGCCAGCAGCCTGACCATCGAATGCCGCCAGAGCAGCATCGATTTCCGCCTGCGCACCCGCTATGTGGACGAACAGGCCAGCGACATCGACGACGCACTGGCACGCATCGCCAAATACACCGCAGCCGGCGAAGCCAAGTCCATCGCCCTGCTCGGCAACGCCGCCGAGATCCTGCCCGAACTGGTACGCCGTGGCGTACGGCCGGACTGCGTCACCGACCAGACCAGTGCCCACGACCCGGTGCACGGCTACCTGCCGATCGGCTGGACCGTCGAGCAATGGCTGGCCGAACAACAGGCCAATCCGGAGCAGGTGCGCGACGCGGCCAAGGCTGCAATGCGTGTGCACGTGGAGGCAATGCTGGCCTTCCATGCCGCCGGCATCCCAACCGTCGACTATGGCAACAACATCCGCCAGATGGCCTTCGATGTGGGTTTGAAGAACGCCTTCGATTTCCCCGGTTTCGTGCCGGCCTATGTGCGACCGCTGTTCTGCCGCGGCATCGGCCCGTTCCGTTGGGTGGCGCTGAGCGGCGATCCGGAGGACATCTACAAAACCGACGCCAAGGTAAAGGAGATCATTGCCGATGATCCGCACCTGCACCGCTGGCTGGACATGGCGCGTGAGCGCATCAGCTTCCAGGGCCTGCCGGCACGCATCTGCTGGGTGGGCCTGGGCTTGCGCCATAAACTCGGCCTGGCCTTCAACGAAATGGTGCGCAGCGGTGAACTGAGCGCGCCGGTGGTGATCGGCCGTGACCATCTGGACAGCGGCAGCGTCGCCTCGCCCAACCGCGAAACCGAAGCGATGCAGGACGGCTCCGATGCGGTCTCCGACTGGCCGCTGCTCAACGCCATGCTCAACGTCGCCGGTGGCGCCACCTGGGTGAGCCTGCACCATGGGGGTGGCGTGGGCATGGGCTACTCGCAGCACTCAGGCGTGGTCATCGTCTGTGACGGCAGCGACGCCGCCGACCAGCGCATCGCGCGCGTGCTATGGAACGACCCCGGCACCGGCGTGATGCGCCACGCCGATGCCGGCTACGACATCGCCCTGAACTGCGCGCGCGACAAGGGCCTGGACCTGCCCGGCATCCTGGGCTGATGCGCTACCCGCCCGTTGCAGCGAGCTGCAGCGGGCGGGTCTTCTCCCGCCCTCAGCGGCGGCTGCGGCACACGGCGTACCTGCCTGCACCGGTCACCACCAGCAACAGCAGCCCACCGGCAATCGACACGTTCTTCAGGAACTGGGTGAGGTTGGCCGCGCGTTCGGCCCCCTGCATGCCCCAGAACGCATGGCCCAGGAGGGCGGTGCCCAGCACGAACGCTACAAACAACAACGCCAACGGCCGCACTGCGATACCCAGCATCAGCGCAATGGCGACCACGAACTCCATCGCCACCGCGATGGCGGCTGCCACTTGCGGCAACGGTGCCTGCAGCGATGCCATGTAGCCAACCGTGCCCTGGAAGTCATGCAGCTTTGCCCAGCCTGACAGCACAAACAGCAACATCAGTGCCAGCCGCGCAAGCAGTATCAAGCCATCGCGATTACGTTCCGCCCATCGATCCAACATGACTGTCTCCTCTCGACAGTGTTGTTCTTGCTTGCCTCTGGCGCCAGGCCGGAGGCCTGCGCCTGCTTCCAGGCCGCCCACGCGGTGTGCTATTCAACGCCCTCCGCAAACTGCCGGGTCAACCCGATGCGCTACCTGTTGGGATTCCTCCTGTTCCTGACCGTCGGCACGAGCTTCGCGCAGTCCGTCAGCATCCCGCTACCGGCGCAGCTGCATCATGGTGCAGGTGACGTGGGCATGCGCCAATTCAGCAAACAGGTGTTGCAGCTGTACCGCGAAGACGATGCCGCGCAATACCTCGACAACGTCTTCCGATTGCAGCTTGCTGCGGGTCTTGATGCGGAAGCGGTCGCCAGCATCCGGCAGCTGCGTGCATTGCGGGCAGGCCCTGTCGGGCAACCGCCGTTGTACCTGCAATACGAGATCTATGCGCTGGCCCGGCAACGCGCAGCCGCAAGCGGCACGCCCTTTACCCTGCACTGGCCCGTCGTGTTTGCCGAGCAGTTCGGCCGGCTCGACGATCGCACTGCGCTGCAGGCCGCGTACGCTTTTGGCAGCTATCTGCCCCGCCTGCGCGCGGAGCTGGACACGCAGCTTGCAGAGATTGCCGGCCAGAGGGCCTTGCCCCTCAGCGATGCGCTCAAGCTGATACGAGCATGGCAGGTACAGCGTGCCTATGCCGATTTCCAACCACAGTTCGCCAGCGCGCTGGCTGCCGATGACCAACATCGCTATCTCATCGACAGGCACCTGATGATTCCGGCCGAGGATGGCACCGGCCTGGCCAGCATCCTGGTGCGCCCGCGGCAAGCGCCCGTGCTCCCCACCCTGCTGACTTTCACCATCTATGCCAACGATGACTGGGCATGGGCCGATGCCAAGACGATGGCCGCCCACGGCTATGCCTCGCTGGTCAGCTACAGCCGTGGCAAGGGCAGGAGCAGCGCAGCCATCGTGCCGTTCGAGCAGGATGGCCCGGACGCCGCCGCGGTGATCGGCTGGGCGGCGGCGCAACCCTGGAGCGACGGCCGCGTGGGCATGTATGGCGGCAGCTACAGCGGCTACACCCAGTGGGCGGCACTGAAGCAACGGCCTGCAGCACTCAAGGCAATCGCAACCTCGGCCACGACCGCCCCGGGTATCGATGTACCCATGGAAGGTGGCGTCTTCCTCAACTTCATGTACGCGTGGCCGCATTACACCAGCAGCAACCGCGGTCTGGACGAGGTCACCTATGGCGACAGCGAGCGCTGGAATCGGCTGAACAGCCGCTGGTTCCGCAGTGGACGCGCTTACCGTGAACTCCCCGCCATCGATGGGGCAGCCAATCCGGTGTTCCAACGCTGGTTGCAGCACCCCCGGTACGATGCGTACTGGCAAACGATGATTCCACAGGAAGAGGAATTTGCCGCTATCGACATCCCCGTGCTCGTCACCACCGGCTATTTTGATGGTGCCCAGATAGGCGCGCTGCACTACTTCCGCCAGCATCTGAAGTACCGCCCCGACGCCGATCACAGCCTGCTTATTGGCCCCTATGAGCACTTCACCATGCAGACCGGCGTGCCGCCGCAGGTGCAGGGTTATACGCCAGAGCCCAGTGCGCGACTGGACCTGCAGGCCTTGCGCCTGGACTGGTTCGATCATGTGTTCAAAGGCGCCGCCAAGCCCGCCCTGTTGGCCGACCGGGTCAACTGGCAGGTGATGGGCGCTGACCGTTGGCGGCATGCCCGCACATTGCAGGCAATGGGCAATGCCCGGCGACGGCTGTACCTGCAACCCGGTGCCGGCAACGAACATCGCCTGCTCGCTACCCCCGCGCAGGCCGCAACCACACTGCAACAGGTCGACTACCGCACGCGCGATGATGCCGACTGGCAGCCATCGCCCAAGGTACTCAACCCCGGCCTCGATCCGCATGCAGGCCTGGTTTTCCGCAGCGATGTGCTGAGCGAAGATCTGGAACTGGCAGGACCTTTCACTGCAGAACTGGATTTCAACCTCAACAAGGTGGATGCCGATATCAGCATCGCCATCTATGAGCAGACGGCTGAAGGCAACTATCTGGACCTGGCCTACGCGTTGCAGCGCTTGAGCCATGTGCACGATCCCCGGCAACGCCATCTGCTTGCGCCCGGCAGCACACAGCATGTCAGTCTGCGCGACACCCGCCTGCTTGGCCGCCGGCTCGCTGCGGGCAGCCGCGTGGTTGTAACCCTCGGCGTGCTCAAACAGCCCAATCTGCAGCTCAACCTGGGCAGCGGCAAGGCCCCCTCTGACGAGACGATTGCCGATGCAGGCACGCCGCTGCGGATCCAGTGGCACGGCAGCAGCTACGTGGAGCTGCCGGTCAGGGAATAAGGAGCCTGCCGCAAGGGCAGGCATCAACCAATCCGCCTGTATTCAGCGCAGCAACCGCTCCAGCCGCTGCACCACGCGATCGAACGCGGCGATGTCACGCGTCGCCCGGCTCATCGCAACGCCGCCCTCCACTGCTGCGATCAGCAGCGTCGCCAACGCGCGGGCATCATCGGCCGCGCGACCTTCGGCAGCGAACGCATCGCCCAGCCGCTGCTCCCAGGCAGAAAACGCAGCACCTGCCGCCTGCCGGGCCTCGTCGCCACCGCCGTCGATAGGCTCTTCCACAGCAGCGGCGAGCACCGGACAGCCGACGCGGAAATCCGATTGCAGCAGGCGTTCACGCCACAGCGCCAGGAAGCGCGACACGCCATCTGCTGCCCCGGCTTTCAATACCTCCTCCAGCATCCGCTCGATGCGATCGCCCGCCAAGGCCGTGGCCTGCCCCAGCACCTGCTGCTTACCGCCGGGGAAGTGGTGGTAGGTGGAGCCGAACGGCGCATCGGCGCGCCTGGTCACCTCCCGGATGCTGGTGGCGTTGAGGCCGTAGGTCGCCAGCATGTCGGCCGCGGTAGTGATCACGCGTTGCGGCGCGTCGGTCGGACGTCGGCTCATTGGCGGCTCCTTGCTATGACGATCGTCATAGCTTAGCGTACCGCCATTATGACAGTCGTTATAGAAGGCTCGGCCGTGCCATGAATCTCTGGTTCCGTCTGCTGCATCTGTTGATCTGCTCCCTCTTCCGGCCACGCTTGACGGCCCTGGCGGATGTCTCCCGCCTGCAGTTCAGGGTGCTGCCCAACGACCTGGACCTGAACATGCACATGACCAATGGCCGCTACTGGACGATCTTCGACCTTGGCCGCCTGGACCTGGTCCTGCGCACCGGGCTTGCGCGGGTGGCGATGCGCAGCAAGTGGGCGCCAATTGCTGGTGCCGGCACCATCCAGTTCCGTCGCGAACTCAAACCCTTCCAGCGCTTCACCCTGGAAACGCGGATGATCGGCTGGGTGGGCGGCCGCATCCTGATGGAACAACGGGTGCTGATCGGTCCGGAACAGACCGTCGCTACCCGTGCCCTGCTGATCACCGGCATGTACGACCGCCGCAAACGGCGCTTCCTGACCGGCGAGCAGGTGCTGCAGGCAGTCGGCATCCACGATGCACGTTCGCCCCTGCTTGGGCCGGCCGCACAGGCCTTGTTGGCGGCTGATGCTGCGCTCAAGCTGGAAGACGACGCCAGCTGAGCCCCGCCCGGTCTGTGCGCCGCCACTGCCTCATGCTCAACCGCGTCGTGCTGCCTCGATCGCCGCGATGTCGATCTTGGTCATCTCCATCATCTTCTCGAACGCACGCTTGGCCGCCGCCGGGTCGGGATCGGTGATGGCCGCGCTGAGCGCGCGCGGCGTTATCTGCCACGACAAACCCCACTTGTCGCGGCACCAGCCGCAGGCGCTCTCCTCGCCACCGTTGCCGACGATGGCGTGCCACAAGCGGTCGGTCTCATCCTGGTCATCGGTCGCCACCTGGAACGAAAACGCCTCGCTGTGCTTGAACGTGGGGCCGCCATTTAGGCCCAGGCAGGGAATGCCCATCACGATGAATTCAACCGTCAGCACATCCCCCTGTTTGCCCGAGGGATAGTCGCTTGGCGCACGATGGATCGCGTGCACATGGCTGTCAGGGAAGGTCGCCGCATAGAAACTGGCCGCATCCAGCGCGGTACCGTCGAACCACAGGCAGATCGTGTTCTTGGCGTGCATCGGTATTCTCCTGGTCTGGAGGAATAATCAGCAGCGATCTGGCTCAGTTGCTTACAACTATTCGCTCTGCTCGCTGATTGCATCGAGCGTTGCCGATAATTGCACAGAGTTCCGCCAAGCCCAACCGGTTCAGGGCACGATGAGAATCGGCACCGGGGTATCAACCACTTTCCACAGCGCATCCATCTGCGCGTTGGTCAGGGCAATGCAGCCGTCTGTCCAATCCACTGCCTGCAATTGTGCCGCCGGCAACCGCGAACCGTTGGGTTGCCCGTGGATCATGATGTCACCGCCCGGCGATACCCCCTGGTTGCGCGCGCTCTGGCGATCTGCCGTGTCCGGATAGGACACATGAATGGAGCGGTAGTACCGGCTGTTGGGGTTCTTCCAATCCAGCAGGTACTGCCCCTCAGGCGTGCGCTTGTCACCTTCCTGCTGCTTGTGGCCCACGGGTGAGCGCCCCAGCGCGACACGATGGTGCAGCAGCAGTTCACGGCCCGCGAACACGAACATCTCGCGCTCGGACTTGTCGACATAGACAAAGCTGGCCTTGGGCTGTGCCGCCCTGGCCGGCAGTGCCACCGTCCCCAGCCACAGCGCGAGAACCATCCCCAACGCGCTTGCACACCGCACCTCAGCCCCCCTTAGTCCGCATCTGTAGGCAGCAAGCCAGCCGACACCCCTCGCCTTCACCTGCAGAGAAGCACAAAGCCCATAAGCAGCAACGCCGCCCCCAAGGGCGGCGTTGGCAACACTCAATCGGCAGCCAGGGCACGCTGCGACGGTTCTGCCGCCGATACCGACACCAACGGCCGCTGCGGCGCAGGCTTGCTCGGGAACGCATGCCGCAGGATGCGCCACATCACCTGGCCAAACTGTTTCGGCATCGAGCCCGTGTTGTAGTGCTGCCCGTAACGGCGGCAGATTTCCTTCACTTCCACCGCCATGGCTGCATAGCGGTTGGCGGGAATGTCCGGGTAGAAATGGTGTTCGATCTGATGGCTGAGATTACCGGTCATCACGTCCATCCACCTGCCGCCGGTGAGGTTGGACGAACCACGCAGCTGGCGCATATACCAATGGCCCCGGGTCTCGTTGCGCACGCAATCCTTCGGAAAGGTTTCGGCTTCGGCGGTGAAGTGGCCGCAGAAGATCACCACATACGTCCACACGTTGCGGATCACGTTGGCAGCAAGGTTACCCAGCAGCACCGGCAGGAAGAACGGCCCGGCCAGCAGCGGGAAGAACACATAGTCCTTGCCGATCTGCTGCAATGCCTTGCGCCGTACCGGCCTGGCCTGGCGCCACAGCTGGCGCAGAGTGATCTTGCCACTGAGCACCCGCCCCACACGCAGATCCTGTATGGCAATACCCCATTCAAACAGCAGCGCGAATACCACCGCGATGAACGGCTGGGCCAGGAAGTACGGGTGCCAGCGCTGCTCCGGGAAAATGCGCAGCAGGCCGTAGCCGATGTCGTCGTCCAGCCCGCGCACATTGGTATAGGTGTGGTGGCGGAAGTTGTGGGTCTTGCGCCAGTTCTCCGAGGTGCCGGCAATATCCCATTCGTAGGTCTTGCCCTGCAGATGCGGGTCGCCCATCCAGTCGTACTGGCCGTGGATGACGTTGTGCGCCAGTTCCATGTTCTCCAGGATCTTGGAGAAGCCCAGCAACAGCACGCCAGCGATCCACGCGGGCACCAGCAGGCTGTGCACGAAGGCCCCCAGGAACAGCAGCGCACGCCCCGCCACACCGGTCCAGCGCACCGCCGCGACGATGCGGCGGATGTAGCGGGCGTCACTTGCCCCCAGCAAGGCCTGGTGACGGGCGCGCACGCCATCGAGTTCATCGCCGAAGGCCTGCAGTTCCTGCGGCGACAGCACACGGTTATGCACGGAAGACATCGTTACAGCTCCAGGGTCAGATCGGTACTGGCGCTGTTGACGCACAGCTTGAGCGGGGTTGAGGGCTCACTGGCATGCTCACCGGTGAGCGTGTGGCGGGTGATACCCGACACCTTGGTACAAACGCAGGTATTGCACAGGCCCATGCGGCAGCCACTGGCCGGCTGCAGCCCCTCCGCCTCCAGTGCCGCCAGCAGCGATGTGCCACGGGCAATGCTCAGGCGACGGCCACTGCGCAGCAACTCCACCTGCACGCTGCCCTGCTCCACTTCCGGCAACGCAGGCAGGCTGAAGGCTTCCCCTTCAAAGCAGGCCACCTGCGGCGCCAGCCGTGCACGTGCCGCTTCGACAAAGCCGGCCGGGCCACAGGCCAGCACCCGCGCCATCGTCAGCTGGTTGAAGGAGGAGAAATCAAACCCATCCACACGCGCTGCAGAGGCCGCCTCGCGGGTCAGCGCCAGGTGCAGATGGAAACCGGACTGGCGCGCCGCCATGGCCTGCAGCTCGTCCAGGAAACACAATTCCTCCCGCCGCCGCGCCCAGTAGACGAGGTCGACGGGCGCCGCCAGGGGCTGCGCATCCAGCTGCCTCAGCAGCGCACGCATCGGGGTGATGCCGCTGCCTGCGGCCAGCAGCAGCAATCGCTGGGGTGCCGGGGCCAGGGTCATCCCACCAAACGCGGCTCCGATGCTGAACACCTCACCGACAACGGCAGACCGTGCCAGATGCTGGCTGACCTTGCCGCCCGGGATGGCCTTGACGGTGATTGCCAGATGGCCGTTGTCCAGCACGGTGGGGCTATAGCTGCGCGTGCACAGGCGGCCATCGACCTCCACCCCAAGATTCAGGTGCTGCCCGGCGCGCATGCCGCCGAAATGACGATTGGGCTGCAGCTGCAGCGTCACTGCATCGGCACTGGCCGGGCTACGCGCGACCAGCCGCACCAGCGGACGGCGCAGGGTCCATAGCGGATGCACCCGGGTGGACCAGAAATCGAAGAAGCCTTCCTTGAACCAGGGGATCAACGGCGGCGTTGCATTGCGGTAGACAGCACTCATGGCGCAACTATACGGCCGCACATACAGGCGTGTATACACTTGTATATTCGCTAGTCAGGCTATGATTCACGCACCTGACCGGCCTGAGCCCATGACTTCACGCGAACAGCCCCTGCCCGCACACGACGACCTGCACCCGGCGCGCAAGGCCAGCATCTCGCGCGACGACCTGCTGGCCGCCGCGTTGGCGCTGGTGGGACCGCACCGCAGCGTGTCCACCCTGAGCCTGCGCGAAGTCGCGCGCGAGGCTGGCATCGCGCCCAACTCCTTCTACCGCCAGTTCCGCGACATGGACGAACTGACGGTGGCGTTGATCGACCTGGCTGGGCGCTCGCTGCGTACCATCATCGGCCAGGCCCGTCTGCGCGCCGCCGACAGCAACCGCGGCGTGATCCGCCTGTCGGTGGAAACCTTCATGGAACAGCTGCGCGCCGACGACCGCTTGATGCACGTGCTGCTGCGCGAGGGCACGGCCGGCTCGGATGCCTTCAAGCAGGCGGTGGACCGCGAACTGGGTTATTTCGAAGAAGAATTGAAGGGTGATCTTGTACGACTGGCCGCACTGGATGGCGCGCGCCTGCACGAACCGGCGCTGGCCGCCAAGGCCATCACCCGGCTGGTTTTCGCCATGGGTGGCACCGCCATGGATCTGCCGGCCGAGAAGGACCCGGAACTGATCGAGCAGATGGCGCAGATGATCCGCATGATCATCACCGGCTCGCGCGCCCTGGCGCGCCAGACCGCCAAGACCTGACCGCATCCGGCGCTCACCCGGCGTCTCCAGGATCCAGCTAACGCTGCAGGCACTGCCGGTAGCGCCCATCCACGCGGTTGGCAAACCACTCGGTGGTGAGCTCACGGGTGATCTTGGGGCTGTCCAAGCGGATACCCGGGATCAGAGCGCGCGGTAACGCTTTGCCCGCCCGTGCATCGGCCAACGCGAATACCTGCGCATGCAGTGCGCTGTCGCTGAAGCTCAACTGGTCGGCCTGCTGCAGGGCGCGACGCAGTTGCGCATCGTCCATGTCCAGTTGCGGCCCCAGCTCGCGCAGGGCGCGCTCGGTCTGCCCCGGCTTGTCCAAGGACGCTCCCGGCGCCAGCACATCTCCGTCCAACGCCAGTGTGTTGCCAGTGGCCACCGCCACCGCATTCTGGAACGCCGCGTTGCGGCTGGCATACCAGCCGGCGTTGTAGTCGGCAAAGCGGTGCACCTTCTGGGTATAGGGCGTCTGGTAACCCAGCAGGTGCAGGATGCCGAAGTACAGACCTCCGCGACGGCTGAACACCTCGTCACGGATGCCGGTTTCCAGCGGATACGGGTAGCCGTCCGCATGCGCCTGCGCGAAAGCGATGCCCACCTGCATCGCCCCACCTGTCTGTACGGGATTCTTGCCGGCGAACAGACGCTGCCCCAGTGGCACCCGGCCGATGATCTCCTCATACAGACGACTGAGATCGCGCTCGGTACGTACACGCGCCAGATGCTCGGCATAGCTGCGGCCGTCGCTGGCATTGATCTTCAAGCCTGCATCCACCAGCAGTCGCGGCACGTGCAACGCAGCCGCACGCCGGTCGATTTCGCCGCGCGCCACCTGCGGCAGGTTGGGTACCTCCGGATTGGCACGGTAACCGGACTCCTGCTCGATGATCGCCAGCACCGCGCAGATGTTCTCGGGATTGGGCGTCACCCGCTGGGCGGAAAACGCAGCCTGGATGTCGGCCGCCCAGCCACTACGGTCGATGGTGGCAGCGGGAATCCGTCGCTGGATATCCGCGCGCACGACATCGGCCGAAGGGCCTGGCGGCGGCGCTGGCACCGTGCTGCAACCGGCCAGCGTCAGCAGAACCACCGCTGCCACCCAACGACGGCACCTCCCTCCGACGTGCGTGTTTGCCAGCATTGCAAGGTTCCTCAGGTACTTTTCCATGGCAAACCCTACCGCAGCACTCGCCAACAGCGAAGCACCGTACGATTCACGCGCCCCCATGGCACACTGCGACAACGACACCCTGGAGCTGCAACGGAATGCCCACGCCCCATCCTGTCCGCGCCCGCGTCTTCGCCTGCCTGGCAGCCTGCCTGCTGTTGGCCGGTTGCGGCGAAAAAACCGAACAACAGCAACTTGCGGCGCTGCACGACAGCTTCACCTATAAGCGATATCGGCAACTCTCCGAGAAGGGGCTGCCTGCCGCCTACGCGGCCTGGGCTGCCGGCAGTCAATGGGCCGAGGCGGAGCCGCCCCCTCCTTTCACACCGGAAACCGAATGCCTCGTCCATGCGCTGCTTGGGTACAGCGCCTTGACCGCCAATCGCGGCACCTTGGCCATCGCCGAGGCCGACATCGTCGATACCCTGCCCGCCTGCAGCGACCTCAAACAGCCGAGCGCGGCACTGCGTGCGGTCGCCTTCCAACGCCTGGAATGGCCACAACTGGCACACGAACAGAGCCAACTGGCCATCTTTGGCCCGACAACCGGCAATGCCGCCGATGCCGAACAGGCTCTGACCCAGGCGCTGGTGATCCATGCCGTGCTTGGCTATGCCGCCCTGTCCGACAAGGACGCCGCGCGCGCCCAGGTTCATATCGACGCGATTGCCCTGATCCTGCAACAGCCCTGGCTTGGCGACCTGGGCAAGGCGGGCTTGGCAATCCAACAAGGCGACGTGCGCCAGGGGCTGGTGGCGCTCAAGGGGCTGTCCAACAATCCGCAGGTCCCGCCCGAGGTGCGCACCTACCTGCAGCAGATGATCGCAGAGATCGAGGCCGATACCGGCGACGTCGACTCCTCGCTATGGACCGCCCGTGTGTTCGCGATGATCATCTGGCGCGAAGCCCGCGCGCATGGCCCGCAGGGCGTGCGCAGCCTGATCGGATTTGTCGACCAGCAAAGCGGCAGGCTGGATCAGGTAGGCGAACAAGGCAAGGGCATGCTGCACGGCTGGTGGAACACCGCGCGGGAAAAACTGCGCGGCAGCGGCAGCAACAACAGCGACTGATTCACCCGGCCTGTGGCGCAGCCGCTGGCGCTTCCGCGTTGGCGGCCTGCGCATGACCGCCCAGCGCGCTCTGTATGCGGGCGGATATCTCCGCCGCCGAGAACGGTTTGAACAGCACCGGATACCTGTCATTGACCAGGCCCTCGCGGATCACCACATCCGCGCTGTAGCCGGTTGCAAAAATGATGGGAGTACGGCTGCCCGCCTCCACGGCCGCTATCAGGTCATGCACGTTGAGCCGCCCGGGCATGCGGATGTCGGAAATGATCAGGTCCGGTTTCATCCCTCCCTGCAACAAGGTCACTGCGTGGTCCGAGCTGAAGGAGGGGATGGTGTCGTAGCCGAGCTGGTTGAGGATGCGGTTCATGGCATCACGCACCGAATCATCGTCCTCGACCAGCAGTATCCGTCCGCTACCCATCACGATGGCAGCATTCACATCCATCGCATCATCGACCGGAACCGCCGAAACCGGCAGATACATCGCCACCCGCGTGCCCACACCCGGTGTCGACTCGATGCTGACGTGGCCGCCAGAGTTCTCCACGAACGTCTTGACCATGGTCAGGCCCAGGCCATTGCCCTTGCCGCTGCCCTTGGTGCTGAAAAAAGGATCGAACACTCGTGCCTGCAACTCGGGCGCCATGCCCGCACCGGAGTCTTCCACTTCGAACATCACATACTCGGCAAGGTGGCCGTTCTGGTCCTGTCGCGAGCGTGGCGCCACCCGCAACGCCATGCTGCCGCGCCCGGCCATGGCATCACGCGCATTGATGGCCAGATTGATCAGCGCGTTCTCCAGATAGGATTTGTCGGCAAACAATGGTTGCAGGCCCGGCTCCATCTGCAACTGGAAGCTCACCTCCGCACCCACTGCCTTGGCCAGCAGGTCGTGGATGTCGTCAACCAGCGCCTGCGGCTCAAGCGCCACCGCGTTCTGCGGCAGGCGCCCACTGAACCCAGCCAGCTGCGTGGACAGGCGCCCTGCCTTCTTCAGGCAACCATCCAGCACCCGCAGATAGGGCAGCAGGGCCGGTTGCTGCGGCTGGGCCTGCATCAGTTCGATATTGATGCCCATCACGTGCAGCAGGTTGTTCAGGTCATGGGCCACGCCGCCGGCAAGGTGCGAGACCAGCTCCATCTTGTGCTGCTGCGCCTGCAGGCGCTGTGACTCAAGCGCACGCTGCTCGTGGGCGATGCTGCGCTGACGCAGCTGCTCGATGCGGGCGTTGGCACCCATCTCGGCATCGTGGAACGCCTGGATATTGATGCTGGTACCCACCCAGTACAGGGTCGCGCCCAACGCATCACGCACCGGTGCCATCGAGAATTGGAACCAATGGTAGATGCCACCATGGTCGCGCAGACGATACCGATGCGGCGTATCCATCCGTCCCAAGCTCATTGCCTTGGCCAACGCCACACCAGCGCCGGTCAGGTCATCCGGATGGATCTTGGCGATGTAGCGGGTATTGTCCCCATCATGGAATTCCGGCTGACCATAGATGAACAGGTTGGACGTACGGTTGGTCCAGAACAGTTCCCCCTTCACCGTGCACAGCCAGACATTGTGCGGAAAATTGTCCAGGATGCGGCGGTAGCCTTCATTGAGCAGGACCTCCGCCGGCGCATCCGACGATGCCTGCCCCGTCAAGTCCAGCAGCGGACCCGCCAGCGGCGTGACCATGCAGTGCAACCAGGTCGCGGGCGCGCCTGCCTGCAGCAACGGAGAAAACTCGTAGCGGGCATTGGTATGGGGGCAGTCATGCGCGACCATCATTCCAGCAACCGTAGCGTTGTCCATCACGTTGGACAACGCAGCGACTTCGGCAAATACGTTCCTGCCGGCAACAATCTGCAGGCTCTTGAAAAACAGCAGGAATGCGTCGTTGGAGTACAGCAGGTTCCTGCTTGCGCTGTCGATCACCGCGACGGCAACTGCCGAATCGCGGAAGGCGATTGCATACCTTGAAAGAACCGCATCTTCCATCGAACGAACCTGTCTTCGGCCCAAGCGCCCGCGGAACTCCGGCACTCTGGCACTGCGCCATCGTTCATGCCGGATATCTGTGCCGCACAAATACACGGCTGCCCTGCATGACAGCGTGAATGGTGGGATACGCCCGCCTGCCTCTGACGCACGCCCCGCCTGCCATACCCACCGATTCTGCGTATGCCTGCAGCGCGGTGCATGTGTCAGGAGGCATGGTGCCGCAACTGTATCCAACAAGATGCGGGATGCCACACGCCGCCGGTTCCTTTTGGGTTAGGCTGGCGGCCCCTGTCCTGCCGGTCCATACGCTTGAGAACGGTCCACGCTACCCGCTACATCACCCCGCTGCGCGAGGGTGGCTCGCTGCCAGCGGTCATCGAGGCTGATGACGACGGCATGTATGTCATCAAGTTCCGTGGCGCCGGCCAAGGGCCCAAGGCGCTGATCGCCGAGTTGGTGGTCGGCCGCCTGGCGCAGGTGCTTGGGCTGCCGATGCCCGACATCGCCCTGGTCGAACTGGACCGCGAGTTCGCCCGTACTGAACCGGATCCTGAAATCCAGGATCTGATCCGTGCCAGCGAAGGCACCAACCTGGGCAGCGATTACCTGCCGGGCGCGATCAACTATGACCCGGCGGCAATGCAACCGGACGCGGCACTGGCCTCGCGCATCGTCTGGTTTGACGCTTTCACCAGCAACGTGGACCGCACTGCGCGCAACCCCAACCTGATGGTCTGGCACCGCCAGCTCTACTTGATCGATCACGGTGCGGCGCTGTATTTCCATCACGATTGGGAAAATGCCGGCGAAGCCTGCGGCAAACCCTTCGTGCTGATCCGTGACCATGTGCTGCTGCCATTTGCCAGCGCCATCGGCGAGGCCGACAAGACACTGGTGCCCCTGCTGACTGACGAAGTCATCGACGCCATCGTCGCCGAAATTCCCGACAGCTGGCTGCAGGGCGAACCCGCCTTTGCCGATGCCACCGCCTACCGCCAGGCCTACTCGGATTACCTCAAACGCCGCCTGCAGTTACGCGAGGCATTCGTACAGGAGGCCATCCGTGCCCACGCTGCACACCTATGATTACGCGGTGATCCGCGTGGTACCGCGGGTTGAGCGCGAGGAATTCATCAACGTCGGGGTGATCGTCTCCTGCCCCCGCGCACGCCACCTGGAAGCCGCCATCGAGATCGACAGCGGCAGGCTGCAAGCCTTTGCCCCGCAACTGGACCAGCAGGCCCTGCAGCCATGGCTGGATGCGATCGTGGCGATCTGCCGTGGCGAGGCCAGCGCCGGCCCCATCGCACAATTGCCGCCAAGGGCACGCTTCCACTTTCTTACCGCCAAGCGCAGCTCGGTGGTGCAGACCTCGGTGACCCACGTCGGCCGCACCGCACACCCGGAAGGCATCGTCGAGCACCTGCTTGAACGCATGGTGCGCACGCCACGCTGATTGCGGCGCAGCTGCATTCAAACGCAATGGCCCGCTGCAATGCGGGCCATTGTTCATTCGGCTTCAAGCAGCTCCCTGGCCCTGTCACGCAACGTGAATTTCTGCACCTTGCCGGTTGCCGTGCGCGGCAAGGGGCCGAACACGAAACTGCGCGGCACCTTGAAACCGGCCAGGTTCTGCCGACAATGCGCCAGTGCCTCTTCACTGGCCAGTTCCACCTCTTCTCTCAACTCGATGAAGGCGCATGGCGTTTCGCCCCACTTCGGGTCCGGCTTGGCCACCACTGCTGCCGCCAGCACCGCCGGATGCCGGCACAACACGTCCTCCACTTCCAACGAGGAAATATTCTCGCCGCCGGAAATGATCACGTCCTTGGAACGATCGCGGATCTTCACGTTACCGTCGGCATACACCACGGCCAGGTCACCGGTGTGGAACCAGCCGCCGGAGAACGCTTCGGCGGTGGCGCTGGGATTTTTCAGGTAACCCTTCATGGTGATGTTGCCGCGGAACATGATCTCGCCCACGGTCTCACCATCCCACGGCACCGGCTGCAAGGTCTGCGGATGCAGTACCTGCATGTCTTCCTGCAACAGGCAGGCCACGCCCTGGCGGCTGTTGAGCTCGGCACGCGCGTCGACGGGCAGGCCAGCCCAGTCCGGCTGCGGCTGGCAGATCGATGCTGGCCCATAAACTTCGGTCAGGCCATAGACGTGGGTGATCTCCACACCCATCCGTTCCATCGCTTCGAGCACCGCCGCAGGCGGCGCAGCGCCGGCCGCCTGCCCCTTGATCCCGGCCAGGCCGTGCTTGCTCTCTTCCGGCGCTGCTGCCAGTGCCGCATGCACCACCGGCGCACCGCAATAGTGGGTGACGCCATGTGTGCGCATCAGGTCCAGTACCCGCCGCCGGTCGAAACGGCGCAGGCAGACCTGGGTGCCGGCCACGGCCGCCATCGTCCACGGGAAGCACCAGCCGTTGCAATGGAACATCGGCAGCGTCCACAGATAAACCGGGTGCTGTGGCATGCCCCAATCGATGATGTTGGCAACTGCATTCAGATAGGCACCACGGTGGTGGTAGACCACACCCTTGGGATCGCCGGTGGTGCCGGAGGTGTAGTTCAGCGCGATCGCACTCCACTCGTCAGCCGGCAGCTCGAACGCAAACGCCGGGTCGGCCGCGGCCAACAGCGCCTCGTACTCGATCTCGCCCAGCCACTCACCCTCCTCAACCTCGGCATCATCCACGTCGACCACCCGCGGCGGCTGCTTGCACAGCGCCAGGGCGCGCTGCATCACCGGCGCGAACTCGCGGTCGGTAAACACCACCTTGGCTTCGCCGTGGTCCAGCATGAACGCCAGGGTCCACGCATCCAGCCGGGTGTTCAGGGTATTGAGCACGGCGCCAAGCATCGCCGGCCCGTAGTGCAGCTCGATCATGGCCGGCGTGTTGGGCAACAACGCGGCCACGGTATCGCCGGCGGTGACGCCCATCGCCTGCAGGGCCGAGGCCAACCGGCGGCAGCGCTGATAGACCTGGGCCCAGTCCAGGCGCCGCTCGCCGTGGATCACCGCCAGGCGCTGCGGGTGCACGGTGGCGGCCTTGCGCAGGAAGCTGATCGGTGACAGCGCGGTGTAGTTGGCCTGGTTGCGGCCTAGGTCCTGGTACATCTGAAGCCTCTCCCTCTCCAAGGATGTTGCAGGTACAGGGTCGGCCAGAGGCCGGGCTGTTGTCGCTGCGACATTAGTCGCAGGGATTGGTCCTGGATTGCGCGCTTTCGCCCCATCCGAGGCGGCCCTCACCCCAATCCCTCTACCGCTGGCGGGAGAGGGGCTGAAACACGCTCCGCTCGCAGCCCAACGAGGACATGCCCGCAGTTTCCGTAACCCACAAAAAAAACGCCGGCTTGCGCCGGCGTTCTTCCTGCAACTCACAACGATCAGGCTTCCGGCGTCGCCGCCGGTGCTTCATCACCGCTCACTGCAACATCCTCGTCTGCCGCGTCGTCCTCAGCCTCCAGCGAGGCATCCAGGCGTTCGACCGCCTGCAGCTTCTCGCCCTTGGACAGACGGATCAGGGTCACGCCCTGGGTATTGCGGCCTACGCGCGAGATCTCCGAACCACGGGTACGCACCAGGGTGCCACCGTCGGAAATCAACAACACTTCGTCGCCGGTGCCCAGCAGCACCGCACTGACCAGCTTGCCGTTGCGCTCGCTGGTCTGGATGCCGATCACACCCTGGGTGCCCCGGCCCTTGCGCGGGTAATCCGCCAGCGGGGTGCGCTTGCCGTAGCCGTTTTCGGTCGCGGTGAGGATGTACTGCACGCCGGCATCGTCGGCAGTCTCGACAATCTCGCCGCCGTCAACCAACACGTCCTCGACGCCGCTCTCATCCTCGTTCTCGTCCTCAACGCCACCCGCACTTTCGGCGACGATCAGGCTTACCACTTCCTCGCCCTTGGCCATCTTGATGCCGCGCACGCCGGTAGCGGTACGGCCCATCGAGCGGACCTTGTCCTCACCAAAGCGCACGGTCTTGCCATTGGACGCAAACAGCAGGATGTCGCGTTCGCCGTCGGTCAGGCCAACGCCAACCAGTGCGTCACCTTCGTCGAGGTTGATCGCGATCTTGCCGCGTGCCAGACGGAACGCAAACTCGCTCAGCGGGGTCTTCTTGACCGTGCCGTTGCGGGTGGCGAAGAACACGAAATGGTTTTCATCGTACTCGCGCACCGGCAACACGGCCTGCACGCGCTCGCCGTTCTCCAGCGCGATCCAGTTGATGATCGGGCGGCCACGGGCATTGGAACCGGCTTCCGGCAACTGGTGCACGGGCAGCCAGAACACCTTGCCCGAGCTGGTGAAGGTCAACAGGGTGTCGTGCGTATTGACCAACCACAGCTGCTCGATCGAATCCTCGTCCTTGGTCGCAGCGGCACTGCGGCCACGGCCACCGCGACGCTGTGCGCGGTAGGCACTCACCGGTTGGCGCTTGACGTAACCGGCACGCGACAGGGTTACCACCACGTCTTCCGGCGCGATCAGGTCCAGGATGTCCAGGTCTTCTTCGCTGTGACGGATTTCGGTGCGACGGGCGTCGCCGAACTCGGCACGGATGCTTTCCAGCTCTTCGCGGATCACTTGCAGCAGCACATCCGGATTTTCCAGGATGCGGATCAGGCCGGCGATGACCTCCAGCAACTGACGGTATTCCTCGGTCAGCTTGTCCTGCTCCAGCCCGGTCAGGCGGTGCAGGCGCATTTCCAGGATCTGCGTGGCCTGGACGTCGCTCAGCTGGTAGTTGCCGTTGACCAGGCCGATGCCCTTGGGCAGGTCTTCCGGACGCGAGGCCTCGGCGCCAGCGGCGCCCAGCAGCGCTCCGACCAGGCCCGGCGTCCACACCTTGGAGAGCATGCGCTCCTTGGCTTCGGCCGGGTTGGCCGAGGTCTTGATCAACTCGATCATTTCATCGATGTTGGCCAAGGCAACGGTCAGGCCTTCCAGCACGTGCGCACGCGCACGCGCCTTGCGCAGTTCAAAGATGGTGCGGCGGGTGACAACCTCGCGGCGGTGGCGGATGAATGCCTCCAGCATCTCCTTGAGGTTCATCAACTTCGGTCGGCCATCAACCAGCGCTACCATGTTGATGCCGAACACCGACTCCATCTGGGTCTGCTGGTACAGGTTGTTGAGCACAACCTCGGCCGATTCGCCGCGCTTGACTTCGATGTAGATGCGCATGCCGTCCTTGTCGGACTCATCGCGCAGCTCGCTGATGCCTTCGAGCTTCTTTTCCTTGACCAGCTCGGCGATCTTCTCGATCAGCCGTGCCTTGTTCACCTGATACGGAATCTCGGTGACGATGATCGACTCGCGGCCGTTGTCGGCCACTTCGATATCGGCCTTGGCACGGATGCGCACGCGGCCACGGCCGGTGCGGTAACCGGCAATGATGCCGGCGGTGCCGTTGATGATGCCGGCGGTGGGGAAATCCGGGCCCGGGATGTATTCCATCAGCCCATCCACGTCGATCGACGGCTCGTCGATCAGCGCGATGCAGGCATTGATGCACTCGGTGAGGTTATGCGGCGGGATGTTGGTGGCCATGCCCACCGCGATACCGGCCGAACCGTTGACCAGAAGGTTCGGGAACCGGGTCGGCATGACCGTCGGCTCCAGCTCTTTTTCGTCGTAGTTGGGCTGGAAATCGACGGTTTCCTTGTCGATATCAGCCATCAGCTCATGCGTCAGGCGCGACATGCGCGCCTCGGTGTAACGCATGGCTGCCGCCGAGTCGCCGTCGACCGAACCGAAGTTACCCTGGCCGTCCACCATCATGTAACGCAGCGAAAATGGCTGCGCCATGCGCACAAGCGTGTCGTAGACCGACGCGTCGCCGTGCGGGTGGTACTTACCGATCACGTCACCGACGATACGCGCCGACTTGTAGTACGGCTTGTTGCTGTGCGCACCGAGTTCGTTCATGGCGAACAGGACACGGCGATGGACCGGCTTCAGGCCATCGCGTGCATCGGGGAGTGCGCGGCCCACGATCACGCTCATCGCGTAATCGAGGTAGCTCTTGCGCATCTCGTCTTCCAGTTTTACCTGGATGATTTCCTTGGCGGTTTCTGCCATTCGGGTTCCGTTGTCAGGTAGCGATCCTGCCCGGCGGCACTCCCTTGACGGGCCGAGTGCCGGGCTCTGGGATCAACCTACGGAGTCTATCACAAAAGGCGCTTTTTCGCCGCCAGTTGAGGGACTTTTACCGGAACAAATCAGGAACTTAGGGGCAGTCCGCAGGTGCTGCCACAAGCTACTGGGGCAATCCCGTGCAGACTGGACTGCCGGACCCGGTTACGGCATTGAATAGGTGCCGGATCTGCGCGTGGGACGGCTGGGGAGTCGGGAGATGGCTGAGCTTGGGGGCGCCAGGCTGGGCCCTTGCCGAGCATGGCTCGGCACTACACCTGGTGGGTGAGGTTCGTTGGGGAAATCCCTGCCGAACATGGCTCGGCACTACCCCTGGTGGGTTGAGGTTCGTTGGGGAAGCCCCTGCCGAGCATGGCTCGGCACTACACCTGGTGGGTCGAGGTTCGTTGGGGAAGCCCCTGCCGAGCATGGCTCGGCACTGCACCTGGTGGGTTGAGGTTCGTTGGGGAAGCCCCTGCCGAGCATGGCTCGGCACTACACCTGGTGGGTTGAGGTTCGTTGGGGAAGCCCCTGCCGAGCATGGCTCGGCACTACACTTGGTGATTGAGGTTCGTTGGGAAAGCCCCTGCCGAGCATGGCTCGGCACTACACCTGGTAGGTTGAGATTCGTTGGGGAAGCCCCTGCCGAGCATGGCTCGGCACTACCTCAGGCGAAAGCCGCTGCCATGTTGGCCCGGTCCGGCTTCAGGATCACACCGCGCTCGGTGACGATGGCATCGATCAGCTCGCCCGGGGTCACGTCGAACACCGGATTCCAGGCCGCGATGCCCTCGGCCACGGTACGCACGCCACCCACGCCAAACAGCTCGCCCGGGTCGCGCTGCTCGATCTCGATCTCGTCGCCGTGGGCCGTGCCCATGTCCACCGTCGAGGAAGGTGCCACCACCATGAACTTCAACCCATGATGGCGGGCGGCAATGGCCAGCTGGTAGGTGCCGATCTTGTTGGCGGTATCGCCATTGGCACAGATGCGGTCGGCACCAACGATCACCCACTGCACCGCGCCGGTCTTCATCAGGTGCGAGGCCGCCGAATCCGCCACCAGGGTGGCGTCGATACCGTCCTGCTGCAACTCCCATACGGTCAGGCGCGCGCCCTGCAGCCACGGCCGGGTCTCACCGGCGAACACGCGCTCGATACGCTGCTGCGCCTTGCCTGCACGGATCACGCCCAACGCCGTACCGAATCCGGCTGTGGCCAGCGAACCGGTATTGCAATGGGTCAACACACCGCTCCCCGGCGTGATCAAGGCGGCACCCAAGGCACCCATATGGCGGTTCGCCGCCAGGTCCTCATCGGCAATGGCCTGGGCTTCCAATGCCAGCACCTGCTTCCAGTCAGCACCGGCCCCCTGCAGTGCACGACGCATGCGGGCCAATGCCCAGGCCAGGTTGACGGCAGTCGGCCGCGACGCGTTCAGGCGCTGCAACGCCGGCTCCAGAGCCTGCAGCGCGGCAGCACCGTCAGCGGCCTGCACTTGCCGGGCCGCCAATACCGCACCCCAGGCGGCGGCAATGCCGATGGCCGGGGCACCGCGCACCGTCAGCGCATGGATGGCCTCGGCGACGGCGTCACTGTCCTGGCACAGCACATGCTCCACCACGAAAGGCAGCTTGCGTTGATCCAGCAGTTCCAGCGCTTCGCCGGTCCAGCGGATCGGGCGGATATGGTCGTAACGGGCGTAATCGATGGCGTGGGTGTCGTTCATGGCGCCATTGTAATCGGCGCCATCGCCATGGCGCGCATCACCCGCTCAATCTGCGGAAAACTCGGCCCTACACCCTTTGTCCACCCATACCCCGAACCGGTCCCAGCCCCAGCTGTCGCCCTCCTTGCAGGGGGCATTGGACAACTGCTTCAGCAAGGTGACCCGGTGAGTCACGCTGACACCGCACTCCCGCCGCAATTCGCCCTTGGACTCACAGGTGATCCGGCGCGGCACATCGACAAAGCCGGAGCCGTCCTCGGCACCGACTTCAAACTGTCCCTGGCAGCCCCGGCTGACCCAGATCTCGTTGCGGCCATAACCCCAGCTGCGGCCTTCCCGGCACGGCAGCACCGATTGTTGGCGCAGCAGGCGCACAGGTGCACCACGCAATACCACCGGGCAAACCTCCACCCGGCCCTTGGATTCGCAACGGACCACGCGCCGGGTGAGCCGCGTTGACTGCGTGCGCGGCGCGAACTCGGCGCGGCAGCCGTCACTGACCCAGACCTCACCCTGCTCGAAGCCCCAACTGCTTTCGCGGATGCAGTCGCGCACCGACAGCTGGCGCACCATCTGCACCCCCCGATCGGTGTTGATCGGGCAACTGACGCGCAGTTCGTCTTCGGATTCGCAGCGCACCACGCCGGTGGCCGGTGCCGCCGCAGCATCCTTCACCGCCGCAAACAGCGATGGCGAGACCAGCAGCAGCACGCCGCAGAACCACTTCATCCGCTCGATCCCTCCCGCCCTGATGGATATCGCTTGCAAGCAGCCTGCCTCAGACCATGTGAGTACCGCATCATCATGGCCGCAGGGCCGTGGCCCGTCCATGACAGGAATCAATTCAGGCGTTGGCGAAATCGTAGGCCAGCACGTCGGCGATGCGTGTCGTCCCCGCCAGCGCCATCAACAGGCGATCCACGCCCACCGCCACGCCTGCGCAGGCCGGCAGCGCGGGCAATGCAGCAAGAAAGCGTTCATCCAACGGCGGCAACACCGCGCCACGGCCGGCCCGGATGTCCAGATCGCGCGCAAACCGTTGCCGCTGCTCGTTGGCATCGTTCAGCTCATGGTAGCCGTTGGCCAGCTCCACTGGCCCCAGGTAGAGCTCGAAGCGCTCGGCCAAGGGCGGCTCGCCCGCGCGGATCCGCGCAAGCGCCGCCTGGCTGGCAGGCCAATCGTGGATCACGGTGATGGCGTCGTTGTCGAAAAGCGCCTGGATGCGATGGCTCATCAGCAGATCCAGCCAGTCGTCGCGGGTGAGCCCGTCCGGCTGGATGCCCAAGTCGCCCAACCCGGCCCGCAACTGCGCCTCGCTGGCGACAAAGGGGTCCAGCCCCACGCCATCGATGAACAATTGCCTGTAACTGACGATGCGCACCGATGCCGGCGACCGGCCGACCAACTGCAAGGCCTGCTGTACCAGCGCGATGGTTTCCTGGATCAACTGATGATGATCCCAACCCACCCGGTACCACTCGAGCATGGTGAACTCGGGGTTGTGGCGGCCGCCGGCTTCGCCATTACGGAACACCCTTCCAAGTTCATAGCAGTCACCAACGCCGGCCGCCAGCAGGCGCTTGAGCGGGTATTCCGGCGAGGTTCGCAACCAGCGCACGGGCGAACCGGCATCGACATGACCACTGAAGCGGGTGTGGAAACCCTCGATGTTGGGTTCGGTATTGCCCGCTGCCGACATGATCGGGGTTTCCACCTCCAGCACGTCGCGACGGGCGAAGAAGTCGCGGATCATCGCGTTCAGGCGCGCCCGACGCCGCAATGCCTCGATCACGAATGCAGGCTCCCGGCGGTGCCTGTCAGCGGCAGGGTCAGGATGTCGCGTTCGTCATCGCGATAGCCGGCGGCCAGGTACAAGGCCTTTGCCTTGGCGTTGTGATGATTCACTTCCAAGCGGATCACCGCTGCGCCCTGCCCGGCCGCCCAGTCGCGGGCGAGCGCCAGCGCCTGGTGGCCCCAGCCGCGGCCGCGCGCCACCGGTGCCAGATACAGTTCGTCCAACAGCACGAAACGCCCGCCCTGTTCGACGCTGAAGCACCAGCCCAGGGTGACGTAGCCGGCCAGCTCGAAGTCCTCGGCCGACAGCAGCAACACCGCACCAAAATGCGGATTTTCCAATACCGCCTGCAGCCCCGGCTCCACCAGCTGCGGCAGGTAAGCAATGCTGTCTTCCGCATAGAAGTCGCGCACCATCGCGATCAGCTGCGGAAAGTCATCCGGCCCGGCAACCCGGACCTGCAAGGTAGTGCTCATGTTCATTGCCCATTATCTGCGAGGTAAGCCAACAACTGCGCCTCGTCCCAGACCGGGACGCCGAGTTCGTTGGCCTTGTCCAGCTTGGACCCGGCTTCACTGCCGGCAACCACGAAGCTGGTCTTCTTCGACACGCTGCCGGCCACCTTCGCGCCCAGCGCTTCCAGCTTGCCCTTGGCCACATCGCGACTCATCTGCTGCAAGGTACCGGTCAGCACTGCGGTCTGCCCTTCCAGCGGGCCAGCCGCATCTACCTGCGCCTCCGGTGTGATACGCAACAAGGTATCCAACGCCTGCCCGGCGGCAGTGAGCAAGCCAGCGTTGGCATCCTCCTCCAGCCAGCGCACCAGTGCATTGGCAACTTCCGCGGGCAACCCGGCAGTGACGAAGTTGTGCGCGCTCTCGTCGCGGATCGCCTCCACCGACGGGAATGCCTCGGCCAGTTGGCGTGCACGCACGGCGGTGACCTTGGGAATCTCCAGGTCGGCCAACAGCGTGGCCAGTGACAATTCCGCGCGCAGCCTGGGATGGGGTGCATGCGTATCGCTGATCTGCACGCCGCGTGCCAACAGCGCGTCGATGGCCTGCTGGTTGCCCGGCTGCGCCATGAAGTGGCCAATCGAACGCGCCACTTCACCGCCGATATCCGGCACCCGCTTGAACAGCGGCCAGGGCAGATGGCGGATCCGTTCCAGGTCACCAAACCACACCGACAAGGCCTTGGCGGTGCTCTCGCCGACATGCTCGATGCCCAGCGCGAACAGCAGGCGCTCCAGCGTGGTGTTGCGGCTGGCGGCGATCGCGGCGATCAGGTTGTCGGCCCACCTGGTGGCGATCTTCTTTGTATTCCACTCAAAACTGGCCGGCACGGACAAGGCCTGTGCGCGCCAGGCGGCATCACCCGCATCCAGCTTGAGAATGCGATTGAGCGTCTCGCCACTGCCTGCCGGCTGCAGATGCAGGCGCAGCTGCGACGTCAGGCTTTCCGGTGAGTCAGCATCCAGCGCCAGCTTCAACACCAGCAGTTGATCGCGGCTGAGCGCATACAGGTCGGCGACGCCGCGCACGATGCCCGCATCCACCAGGGTCTCGATGTACTTGTCGCCCAGGCCGTCGATATCCATGGCCTTGCGTGAGGCGAAATGCGCGATGGCTTCCTTGCGCTGCGCCGGGCAGCTCAACTCGCCCGAACAGCGCCAGGCGGCCTCGCCTTCCTCGCGCACGACCTCCGCGCCACATACCGGGCACTCGCGCGGCATCTGCCACGGCGTGGTGCCTTCCGGGCGCCGCTCGGCGATGACGCTGACAACCTCCGGAATGACGTCGCCGGCACGGCGCACGATCACCGTATCGCCCACCCGCACATCCAGCCGCGCGATCTGGTCGGCGTTGTGCAGGGTCGCATTGGTGACTACGACGCCGGCCACATGCACCGGCTTGAGCCTTGCCACCGGCGTCGCCGCCCCGGTACGGCCGATCTGGATCTCGATGGCTTCAACCGTGGTGGTCTGTTCCTGCGCGGGGAATTTATGCGCGATGGCCCAGCGCGGCGCGCGGGCGACGAAGCCCATTTCCTGCTGGCCCTCGCGGTCGTCCAGCTTGTAGACCACGCCGTCGATGTCATAGGCCAGGCCGTCACGGCGCTCGCCGATATCGCGGTAATAGGCCAGCAGGCCTTCGGCCCCCTGCACCACCTTGCACAGGTCGCTGACCGGAAAGCCCCAGCGTGCGAGCTGCGCCAGCGTTGCCGAATGCGTATCGGGCAGTTCACCGCCAGCCACCTCGCCCAGCCCGTAGGCATAGAAGCTCAATGGCCGCTGCGCGCTGACCCTGGGATCAAGCTGGCGCAACGAACCGGCGGCGCCATTGCGCGGATTGGCCAGCACCTTGCCGCCATGCAGGCGTGCCTGCTCGTTGTAGCGCTCGAAATCGGCACGCGGCATGTAGACCTCACCGCGCACTTCCAGAATTTCTGGCCAGCCTTCACCAAGCAGCTGCTGCGGGATCACCTTGATCTGGCGCAGGTTGGCGCTGACGTCTTCGCCGGTGGCACCATCGCCACGGGTCGCGCCCTGCACGAACACGCCGTGCTCGTAGCGCAGGTTGATAGCCAGGCCGTCGAGCTTGGGCTCTGCGGAGAAGAACAGTTCGCGGCGATGCAGGCGCTCGTCGATGCGGCGCACGAAATCGTGCACCTCGGCATCGCTGAAGGCATTGCCCAGCGACAGCATCGGCACCGCATGCACTACTTCGGGAAAGCGCGAAGACGGCTTTCCGCCGACCTGATGGCTGGGCGAATCGGCGCTGTCCAGTTCCGGGTGCGCGGCTTCCAGTGCTTCGAGCTCCCGCATCAAGCGGTCGTACTCGGCGTCCGGAATAATCTGTTCGTCCTGCTCATGATAGGCGCGCGCGGCAGCGGCCAGCTGGCGGCGGAGTTCGCTGATGCGCTGGATAGCGGCGGTAGTCTGATTCATGCGGCGATTTTACCTGCGCGGAGTGTTGGCGCGGTAAAAGCAGCTGCTGCGAGTGCAACCATGTTTGCTGCGAACAGCACCCCTCCCCGGCCCTCCCCTACGCTGCGCGCAAGGGAGGGGGAAAAGATAAGCCCCCTCCCTTTGCCGCAGGCAAGGGAAGGGTTGGGGAAGGGTGGCGCTTAAGGCTTCACCAACGCGGCGACTTGGTCAGCGGCGGCGCCTGGTGCTGGCGGTCATAGGCGCGCAGGTCATCGCGGATGTGGGCGATGCGCTGGCGACCCAGTGCGTTGCGACTGTCATCCAGCACCACGCCATCAAGCAGCTCGCCCATGCGTTGTACGGTCGGCAGCATCTTTTCCCAGGCGTCGAGCGCGGTCATCGGCGCCGGCAGAGTCAGGAAGAACGCGATGGCCGGGGTTTCCAGTTCGCGGATGGTAGCCATGTCGAAGCTGCCCGGCTTCATGATGCTGGCCATCGAGAAGATCGGGCCGCGCTCGGGGTGGCCTTCCACCAGACGGTGGAACACGTTCATGTAGCCGAAAACCAGGCCGGTCTTCTCCGCCGCCACCACGATGTCCTCGCCGCGCAGCACCTGACCGGCGCGCGCCGCCACATACAGCGACACGATCTTGTCGAAGTCCTGGCTGGGCCGCTTGCCCAGGTCGCTGGCGTTGGCCGCCTCCACGTCGGGCAAGCCCAGTTCAGGCTGACTGACCTGCTCCCCCTCCACCGCGGGCGCCACGCTGTCGCCATCACCCTCAAGATCGCCTCCCAGCACCGGCTCGCGGCGCTGACGCTCGGCGTCGGCCGGCTCCTTGCGCTTGCCCTGGGCAAGCCGCTTGGGGCGACCGAACAGGAAAATGGCTGCTATCAGCAGCACCCCGGCAACCAGAATGCCGATACGCAACAGTGCCATGTCGGACATGCGTTGAAGTCTCCGGATTAATCGTTCAGATGATTACAGAATGGCACGTCAGGCCGCGCCCGCCAATCGCGCGGCTTCTTCCAGGTCCACGCTGACCAGGCGGCTGACGCCCGGCTCGCGCATGGTCACGCCCGACAACTGATAGGCCGCCTCCATGGTCGCCTTGTTGTGGCTGACGAACAGGAACTGCACCTTCTCGCTCATTTCCTTGACCATGTTGGCCAGACGGCCAACGTTGGCCTCGTCCAGCGGCGCGTCCACCTCGTCCAGCAGACAGAACGGCGCCGGATTGAGCTGGAAGATGGCAAACACCAGCGCCACCGCGGTCATCGCCTTCTCGCCGCCGGACAGCAGCGAGATGCTGGACACGCGCTTGCCAGGTGGCCGCGCCATGATGGTGACGCCGGTGTCGAGCAGGTCTTCGCCGGTCAGTTCCAGATAGGCGTGGCCGCCACCGAACAGGCGCGGGTACAGCGCCTGCACGCCGGCATTGACCCGGTCGAAGGTGTCCTTGAAGCGGCCGCGGGTTTCCCGGTCGATCTTGCGAATGGCGTCTTCCAGCGTTTCCAGTGCGGTATTGAGGTCGACGTTCTGTGCCTCAAGGTACTCCGAGCGCTGCGAAGCCTCACCGTACTCGCTGATGGCCGCCAGGTTGACCGGCTCGAGCCGACGCATGCGGCCGTCGATCTGGTGCACCGCCGATTCCCAATCGGACAGGCGCGCCTCCTCGGGCAGGGTATTGATCACGTCCTGCAGCACGAACCCGGCCTTCTCCACCGCCGCCGACAGCTGCTCGGCACTGAGCACCAGTGCCTGCTGGTCGAGCTTGCGCTGGGAGATACGCTCGCGCTGCGCCAGCGCCTGTTCGTCGCGCTGGTGGCGGGTCTGCTCCAGGCCGCGCAGCTCGGCGTCAATGCCTTCCAGCAAGGCCCTGGCCTCGCCCAGTACGCGCTCCGCCCGTACCCGCTCGGCCAAGGCATTCTGGTGCTCGCTCTCCAGCGTCTGCACCGGGGTATCACCGTCATCCAGCTGCAAGTGCAACTCGCCCAGGCGTGAATCCAACTGCCCGCGCTGGCTGGACATGCGTTCCAGCGCCTGGCTCAGCGCACTGATCTGGGTACGCTGCGATTCCAGGGTCAACGCCAGTGCATGCATGCTGTCACGCACGTTGCGGGCCGCATCGCGGGCCGCGTCGCGAGCCTCGCCCAACTGCCGACGCTCGCCCTCCAGCGCCTGCCGGGCCGACTCCAGGTCGCCCATGCTGTTGACCGCTTCATCAAGGCGGATGCGGGCTTCGCTGGCCTGTTCGCGACTGGCATCCAGCGTTTCCAGCAACTGGGCCAGTTCGCTCTCGATGCGCTCGATGCGGGCGCGGGTGGTGTCCAGGCGTCCCTGCTGGCTCTGCAGCTGACCGGCCAGCTCAGAGCCGGCACGGTGCGCCTGATGGAGCGCACGCTGCGCCTCCTCGCGCTGCTGCTCGGCTGCCAGCAATTGCTCGCGACCGCTACCCAGCCGGGTATCCAGGGTGACTTCGCGCTCCTGCAGGGTTTCGATCTGTTCGCGCAGGGTCACGATCTCGCGCTCGCGCAGCAAGGCCCCCTGCTGCGCGGCACCCGAGCGCGACAACTGCAGCCAGCCCTTGCCCAGCCGCTCGCCGTCGCGGGTGATGACCGCTTCGTCCTCGCCCAGGCTGGCCTGCAGCGCCCGTGCCGCGGGCAGATCATCGGCACCGTGCAGGTGCGCCAGCATGCGCCGGATGGCCAGCGGGCCTTCCACTCTGGACGCCAACGAGGTGGGCGCGAACGAGGCCTTGCCCGGCGCCGCCGATACCAACGCCAAGCGCCCTTCGCCGAGCTCGGCCAAGGCATCGACCAAGGTCTCCGGCGCGTCCACCAGCACGGCTTCGATCAGCTGGCCCAACGCGCTTTCGACCGCGTTTTCCCAACCCGCCTCGACGCTGATGCGTTCACCCACGCGCGCCGCCGATTCCAGACCCTGCGCCTGCAGCCACGCCAACGCAGCGCCCTGCTCCTGGCCCAGCGCAGCCTGCTGCAGGGCTTCGAGCGAAGACAGCCGGCCGCGCGCGGCCTGGGCCTGCTTGCGCACTTCGGCCAGCTCGGCCTGCGCTTCGCGCTGCTGGGTTTCCAGCGTGCTGACGGACGCCTTGCGTGCCTCTACCTGTTCTGTCAGACCCTCGACGGTGAGCTTCTGGGTTTCGTGCTGTTGCTGCAGTTGCTCGAAGGCCTCGCTCAGGGCGGCCAGATCCAGGCCCGCACGCTCCCCCTGCAGGGCCTCGCGGCGGCGGTCAGCCTCCAGCACCTGTTTGTCCAGGTAGTCGACGCGGGTGCGTTCGACCTCGCCCGAACGGGTCGCTTCGGAGGTATTGCGGTTGTGCGCTTCCCAGCGCTGCTGCCAATCGGTCAGCCGGCCTTCGGCTTCGCGCAGCGCCTCCTGGCGGATCTCGTTCTCTTCCTGCAGCTGCTCCAGCTGCGGCTCGGCGTTCTCCACCGATTCGCGCAGCACGATCAGCTTGGCCTCGTCGCCGCTGATGTGCTGGCCGAGCTCGGCAAGTGCCTGGCGGGTTTCGTCGCGCGCTTTGTGCAGGCGCTGCGCCATTTCCCGCTGGTGCTGGATCTGCTGCTCCAGGCGGGCCAGGCTGCTGCCTACCTGGTAGACCTCGGCCTGTGCCTTGTTCAAATTCTCGGCCGCTTCCTCGCGCCGCACGCGGCCCGTCTCGATGCGACTCTCGGCCTCGCGCTGCTCGGCAATCAGCTGCTGCAGTTTGGTCTCCTCGCGCGACAACGCCTCGCGCAGACCTGCCAGGCGCCCATCCAGCCCGCGGAACTCAAGTGCCTTCCACTCCGCATCCTTCACCCGGCGCTCTTCCTGCAACGTCTGGTACTGCTCGGCCTGGCGCGCCTGCCGCTTGAGATGTTCCAGCTGCTTGCCGATCTCCTCGCGCAGGTCGTTGAGCCGGTCCAGGTTCTCGCGCGTATGGCGGATGCGGGTTTCGGTTTCCTTGCGGCGCTCCTTGTACTTGGAAATGCCAGCCGCTTCTTCCAGGTAAACGCGCAGGTCTTCCGGGCGCGCCTCGATGATCTGGCTGATCATGCCCTGCTCGATGATCGAGTAGCTGCGCGGGCCAAGGCCGGTGCCCAGGAACAGGTCGGTGATATCGCGGCGACGGCACTTGGTGCCGTTCAGGTAGTAATTGCTGCTGCCGTCACGGCTGACGGTGCGCTTGACCGAGATCTCATTGAACGAGGCGTACTCGCCGGAGATCGTGTGGTCGGTGTTGTCGAAGATCAGCTCCACCGTCGCCTGCGACACCGGCTTGCGGCCGGCAGACCCGGAAAAGATCACATCGGTCAGCGAATCGCCACGCAGGCGGCTGGCCGAGCTCTCCCCCATCACCCAGCGCACCGCGTCGATGATGTTGGACTTGCCGCAGCCATTGGGGCCGACGACACCGGTCATGTTGGTCGGCAGGTGCAACGTCGTGGGGTCGACGAAGGACTTGAAACCGGAGAGCTTGATCGTGGATAGACGCATGGAATCGGGCTGTTGGCGGACATCGGCAGCCACTGCCGACACCCGGAGGGAAGTTCCGGAAGTTCCATCTCCATGCTCAAGTCATTGATATCCCCGGGGATTCAATAGACCAAACACAGTACTGGCACCCGAGTATAGCGACACCCAAGGCAGCCGCCAGTCGCGCCAGCGGGCCACCAAAACAAACGGGCGCCTTTCGGCGCCCGTTGCGTGCAGCTTTTACCGCAGGATCAGGCGTCGGCTTCGACGATGACCTTGACGGTGGTTTCCACGTCGGCGTGCAACTTGACGATGACGTCGAACTCGCCCACGTTGCGGAAAGCGCCTTCGCCCAGGATCACTTCGCTCTTGCTCAGCTCCAGGCCGGCAGCGGTGAAGGCTTCGGCGATGTCGCGCGGGCCAACCGAGCCGTACAGCTTGCCTTCGGTCGAAGCGTGCGCACCGATGGTGACGCTGGCGCCTTCGAACTTGGCAGCACGGGCCTGGGCTTCGTCGTGCGAGGCCTGGGCCTTGGCTTCGTACTCGGCGCGCTTGGCTTCGAACTCGGCGATGTTGCTTTCGGTGGCCGGCACGGCCTTGCCCTGCGGCACCAGGTAGTTACGGCCGTAGCCCGGCTTGACGTCGACCAGGTCGCCCAGGCCGCCGAGGTTGGTCACTTTCTGTACGAGAATCAGCTTCATGGAATTTCTCCGTTATTCGTTAGCGATGCCCGAGGCACCGCAACGCTTGCTGTCCGAATAGGACGGGTTTGAGGCGAGAAGCGAGTAAAGAGGAGTGTGAAACGAGGGAGGGCAAAGCGCCCCACTCCCACTTCTCACTTCTCATCGCGGCGCATGCGCCGCGACTCGTTTCCGCACTCAGACGTCGTGGTTGTCCGTGTACGGGATCAGGGCCAGGAAACGGGCGCGCTTGACGGCCGTTGCCAGCTGGCGCTGGTACTTGGACTTGGTGCCGGTGACGCGGCTCGGAACGATCTTGCCGTTCTCGGTCAGGTACTGGCGCAGGGTGTTGAGATCCTTGTAATCGATCTCTTTCACGCCTTCAGCGGTGAACTTGCAGAACTTGCGGCGGCGGAAGAACTTGGACATGAAAGTGCTCCTTATTCAGCAGAAGCGGCGTCGTCGCCGGCTTCGTCATTGTTGGAAGATGCACCTTCTTCGTCGTCACGACGACGGCGCTCGCCACGCTCGGGCTTGTCGCCCTTTTCGTCCTTGCTCTTCATGATCAGCGACTGCTCGGTGTCAGCCTCGTCACGCTTGATGACCAGGTTGCGCAGCACGGCGTCGTTGAAACGGAAGCTTTCGGTCAGTTCGTTCAGAACCGACTGGTCAGCTTCGATGTTCAGCAGCACGTAGTGGGCCTTCACCAGGTTCTGGATCGGGTAGGCCAGCTGGCGGCGGCCCCAGTCTTCCAGACGGTGGATGGTGCCGTTGCCGGCTTCGACCAGCGCCTTGTAGCGCTCGATCATGGCGGGGACCTGTTCGCTCTGGTCCGGATGGACCAGGAACACGACTTCGTAATGACGACTCATGTTTTCATACCTTTCGGATGTGGCCCTGATGGGCCGGACAGCCCCCCGCCGTGGTTTGCGGTGGGGCAAGGGTTCCTGCACCGGAAGCGCAGGAAGCCGGGCATTATCCACTGCGCAAGACCTTGAGGCAAGTCGCCCGGCTGGCGCAACACAGCATCCGGCCTCGAAAAGTCACTGAGGCAGGCTGATTGCTGCGACGCAACAGTACACTATGTAACCGCTTACACACCCCGCCCTCCGGACCCGACGTGACTACTCAGCCTTCCTTGGCCGCCTTGCTGACGCCCCGCCAGCGCACCCTCATCCTGATCGCCCTGTCACTGGGCGGTTTTGCCATCGGTACCAGCGAGTTCGCCAGCATGGGTCTGATGCTGGAGATCAGCCGCGGCCTGGCCATCAGCGAGGCCCAGGTCGGCCATCTGATCAGCGCCTATGCCATCGGCGTGGTGGTAGGCGCGCCGTTGCTGGCCTTTGCTGGCGCCAGCCTGCGCCGCCGCACCCTGCTGCTGTGGCTGATGGGCTTCTATGCCATCGGCAACCTGGCCAGCGCACTGGCCCCCAACTATCCCAGCATGCTGCTGGCGCGGTTCGTGGCGGGGCTGCCGCACGGCGCTTACTTCGGCGTGGCAATGCTGGTTGCCGCCTCGATCAGCCCACCGGAACAACGCGGCGCCGCCGTCTCCAAGGTCCTGATGGGCCTGTCCATCGCCATCCTGCTGGGGAACCCACTTACCACCTGGCTGGGCCAGCAGTTCAACTGGCGCAGCGCCTTCGTCCTGGTCAGCCTGCTGGCCATCGCCACGGTGACCATGGTCGCGCGGCAGCTGCCGCCTGATCCGAGCGAAACCCGCACCTCGCCGATGCGTGAACTGCGCGCCTTCAACACCCCCCAGGTGTGGCTGGCATTGGCGATCGGCGCGATTGGATTTGCCGGCATGTTCTGCGTCTTCACCTATCTGGCCCCGACTCTGGTCAATGTCACCGGCATCAATGAACGCTGGATGCCGGTAGCGGTCGGCCTGTTCGGCGTGGGCGCCATCATCGGCAACATTGCCGGCGGCAAGCTGGTGGACCGGCTGCAGTTCCGCGCCGCCGGCGTGCTGCTGGCCTGGTCGATCCTGGTATTGCTGCTGTTCCCGCTGGCCGCGCATTCGGCCTGGGCCATGGTGCCGGCGATCATCGCCGTGGGCACGATGGGCGCCCTGGCCGTGGCCCTGCAGACGCGGCTGATGGACGCTGCCGGCGAGGCCCAGACCCTGGCCGCTGCCTCCAACCATGCCGCCTTCAATACCGCGAACGCATTGGGCCCGTGGCTGGGTGGCATGGCGATTGGCGCCGGCTACGGTCACGCCTCCACCGGTTATGTGGGCGCAGCGACCGCGGCGGCAGGCTTGTTGCTGTGGGGTATTGCGGTGATGCTGCAGTGCCGCCAGGACGCACCGGCGCAAGTGGCTGCCGACTGACGTAGTGCCGAGCCATGCTCGGCAGGGGCTTTCCTGGCAAAGCCAACCCGTAGTGCCGAGCCATGCTCGGCAGAGGCTTTCCCGGCAAAACCAACCTGTAGTGCCGAGCCATGCTCGGCAGAGGCTTTCCCGGCAAAACCAACCTGTAGTGCCGAGCCATGCTCGG
>NZ_DLJW01000138.1:0-14739 GCF_002477705.1 Stenotrophomonas sp. UBA7606
CCCAGCAGCGAGGTGCTGTAGCCGTGCTGGTCCATGTACAGCGAGAAGAACGTGTAATACGGCCCGAACGACAGCTGTTCCAGAAACGCGGCGATGAAGAACGCCAACACCGGCTTCTGCCGTACGATGCTCCAGAAGCCGCCATCATGATGGCGGTGCGTGCTGATGTTGCGCGCATAGCGGTTGAAGAAGGCCGAGCCGGTCATCAGCACGAACAGCGGCAACATCATCCATGGCAGGCGGCTGGCGCCCTGCTTTTCGATCAGCCAGCCGAACAGGGTGACCACGATGATGAAGCCCAGCGAACCCCATACCCGGATCATGCCGTAGCGATGGCTGTCCGCGCCCAGGTGGGTGAGGGTGATCGATTCGAACTGCGGCATCACCGCGTTGTAGAAGAAACAGAACGCGATCATCACCGCGTACAGCGTCCACGGCGGCGCGGGTACCAGGAAGCCGGCGAAGCAGGCGATGGTGAGCACGCATCCGATCCGCAGCCAGCGGATAGGATGCGGTGACACCGCCGCCAGCGAGGTCCACGTGCTGGGGGCGACCACGCGCGTGGCGTACCACAGGCTCATCATCACGCTGATGGCGGTGACGCTCATCTCGCGCGATTGCAGGTACAGGCTCCAGTACGGCGTGAAGGCGCCCAGCGCGGCGTAATAGAAAAAGTAGAAGCTCGACAGCCGTGCGGTAGGCACGGCCCGCGATGGCAGGGCAACGGACGTCATGGAGGTGCGCAGGGCGCGCTGGGCAGACAAGGGGGGAGCGGCGTGTGCCGCTGCCCCTATTGTGCCTTTTGCCGACCCTGGATGGCAGTTCGCGGGATGCAGGCCTGCGGGTAGTTGATCCTGCCCGGGCAAGCGCAGCGCCTTCGGGAAGTCAGACTCGACAAAGGGCGTAGGCGTCGCGGCAATGGCAGCCCCGGGTGCGCTGCACTTATCCGGGCTACGCCAGCCCGGTGTCCACCGGCCCGGACCGCCCGAGTCGATGAAGGGGCGGAGCAGAGCGCATCCTTCAGGGCTTGGCCTGCGCGTTCCACTCGGCGACCTGCGCCTTGGTTTCGGCCAGCATCGCGTCCAGTGCGGCGCGGTCATAGACCTTGCCGCGCATCACCACGGTATTGATCGCGCGGGTGGCGGTGATGTCCTGCAGCGGGTTGCGGTCCAGCAATACCAGGTCGGCGGCCTTGCCTGCGGCAACCGCACCGTAGCGGTCCAGCTTGCCGAACCAGGCCGGGCCGGCGCGGGTAGCCGATTGCAGTACCTGCAGCGGCGTCAGCCCTTCGCGCACATACAGCGCCAGCTCGTTGTGCAGGCCGATACCGGGGAAGTTGTAGGAGTTCAGAAAGCCCGCATCGGTGCCGGCCATGATGCGAACGCCGGCTTCCTGCAGCATCGGCAACACGGCGGCCACCTGCGCGTAATGGGCGTGACGGGCCTCGATCTGCGCGGGCGTGGCCTTGGCCGCGCGCTCCACGCGCCAGGCATAGGTATCACGCAGGCCTGGGCCGATGTAGGCCAGGTAGGGATCGTTGTCGCGCGGCTCGACATCGAGGAAGTCGATGATGCGGCCGCCATCCAGCGTAGGAGTCACGGCGACGTCGAGTTCGGCAAAGCGGCGATAGGCTGCCATCGCCGTGGCGCGGTCGAAGCCAGCATGCAGCCTGCGGTTGGCTTCGGCGCGGTCGATGCGGCCCGCGGCGAAATCGGCGGCGATCGCAGCCTCGTCCTTGACCCCGGCCTTGAAGGCGTAGTCCAGGTGCTCGATCGAGCTCATGCCGGCCTCGATGGCCTGGCCCACGGTCAGCGCCATCGGTACATGGCCCGAGCTGCGCAGGCCGCGTGCCTTGGCCTGGCTGACCGCGTACAGGAACAGCTCCGGCTTCAGCGTGCTGTCGGTGATCTTCACGAAGTCGACCTGGTCGCGTTGCTCGCGGTCCAGGGCGGCATCCACGCCGGCCTTCACCGGCTTCGATCGTTCCCTTCCACACCGGTGCCAAGCCTTCGATCTTGGCGCCGGAGGTGAACAGCTGCGGCCCGAACAGCTGGCCGCTGGCAATCTGCCCGCGCCAGGACAGCACCTGTTCGGCGAGATCGCCGGAGGCATCGCGCACGGTGGTGATGCCATGGGCCACGTACAGCGGCAGCAGGGCCTTGTTCTCCTCGATCAGCGCAGGGCCGCCACCGAAGTGCACGTGCATGTCCCACAGCCCGGGGATCAGGTAACGGCCGCGTCCGTCGATGGTGGTGCTGGCCTGCCATTGCGCGCCTGCAGCGGCGTCGTCGGTTACTGCAACGATGCTGCCGTCACGGATCGCCACCGTCTGCGCGGGCACGGCGCGGCCATGCTCGACATCGATCACGGTCGCGTGGCGGATCACGACATCGGCCTGGGAGGGCGCGGCGATGGCGGGGGAGATGCTGGCTGCCAGTGTCGTCAGCAGCAGGCCGAGGGTGTTCTTCATCAGGAGGTTCCAGTGGTAAGCGATTGCCATGTGGGGCGATGACAGGGCGGGGTTCAGTGGGCGCCGGCCTTGCGCAGCAGGTCCTCGATCACGTGTTGGCCCCGCTTCCGGGCGTGCGCCAGCGGGGTGACGCCCTCTGCGTCGGCGAGGTTGACGTCGGCGCCGGCGGCGATCAGCAAACGGGTGATGTCGACATAGCGCGAACTGCCATCACCGAGGATGACGGTCTCCAGCAAGGCGGTCCAACCGAGGTTGTTGATGTGGTCGACGTCCACACCGGCCTCGATCAGCAACTGCACCGTGGCGACGTGGCCGCGCTCGGCGGCCGGTATCAATGCGGTACCGCCGTAGCGGTTGGTGCTGCGCAGGTCGGCGCCGTGGGCCAGGGTCATGCGCAGGATGTCGTTCTGCCCGCTGGCGCCGGCATAGAGGTAGGGGCTGTCCTGCATCCGGTCCTTGGCGTTGACGTCGGCGCCTGCGTCGATCAGTGCCCGAGCGGTTTCGATCTGTTTCGCACGAACGGCGATCAGCAAGGGGGTGCGTCCGGCGGCATCGCGGTTGTCGATGTCGGCGCCCTGGCCCAGCAGGACCTCGACGCGTCGGCTGTCGCCTTTCTCCGCTGCCTGCTGCAGCTGTTCCGCTGCGACCGCGCCACTGCTGGCGCTGCAGGAAGTGAGCAGGGTTGCGGCCAAGGCCGGGGCAGCCATCCAGTTGTTCACGATCATTGCCTGCCTTTGTTCCAGTTCATGTGCTGCGGCGTGGCTGCGGTGTTTGCCCGAGCCTGCGGGCGATGCTACAAGTGCATGGGGCTATCGTAAAATTAAATGTAATGGTCGATTCCATTCCAAAAGCAAATAGGGTCTATTTCGATCTGGACCTGCTGCGGGCGCTGGTGATGGTGGCCGATTGCGGCAGTTTCACTGCCGCGGCAGCGCGCCTGCATTCCACCCAATCCACCATCAGCCAGAAGGTGCGGCGACTCGAAGAGCTGGCCGGGCACCGCCTGCTGGACCGTGGGGTGCGCGATGTGCGGCCGACCGATATCGGCGAGACCGTGCTGGGCTATGCGCGGCGCATGCTGTCCTTGAACGAACAGCTGGGCGAAGTGCTGTCCGGCAGCGGTGCCGCCACGGTGATCCGGCTGGGCGTGCCCGAGGACTTCGCCGCCGGCCGCACCACGCGGGTGCTGGCCGAGTTCAGCCGGCTGCATCCGCGGGTCAAGCTGGAGGTCAGCAGCGGCCTGAGCCGGGCGTTGGCGGAAGGCTACGAGCGCGGCGAGCTTGACCTGATCCTGGTCAAGCAGCGGCGGGGCAGTCGCGAGGCGGTGGCCTGCTGGCCCGAGCCGATGTGCTGGGTGGACAGTGCTTCGAGTCCAGCTTATGCGCTTGAGCCGGTGCCGTTGGTGGCGTTCCCGCCGCGAGGCATGTATCGGGAAGACATGATCGACGCGATCGAAGGCCTGGGCCGGCGCTGGCGGATCAGTTTCACCAGCTCCAGCCTCGGCGGTATCCAGTCCGCGGTCTGTGATGGGTTGGGCATCAGCCTGCTGCCTGCGCGCGCGGTCAGCAGCGGCCATGTGGTGCTGGGCGCCGACCGCGGCTTGCCGACGATTGACGGCATCGAGCTTGCGCTGCTGCACCGGCCCTCGGCCGATCCGGAGGCCAAGGCGTTGGCGGCCTTGCTGATTGAGATGCTGGCGCAGGACGGTGTGGCGGGCTGAGTGCGCCGTCTCAGAACAGGTCTTCGACTGGTGTATCCAGCAGTTCCTTGGCGCTGTGGGTGAAGCGGCGCAGGCTGGAAATGCCCAGGTCGCGGATCAGTGAGTGAGTGCCGTGCGGCAGGGCCGAGTCGTAGATGTCCTGCGGTGCGACGTTCTTGCCGTGCACGCCGGGCATCAGGTCGATGCCGGCTGCGGCATAGCAGTGCTGCACCATCGCCGAGCAGTACAGCGCGCCTTCCTTGGACAGCAGGTTGCTGCGCCGACGCAGGCGGGTGCTGTGCATGGCGAACAAGGTGCCGACCAGTTCGCTGAGCGAATAGCTGGACAGGCCGGACAGCAGGTCCAGCGCGGCTATCTGCACCTTGTGGGTTTGTGCCGCATCCAGGCCGAAATCTAGGATGGCCAGGTTGGGGAAGGCCTCATCATCGAAGTAGCGATCAGCGCGGTTCTCCTGCGCGCCCAGGCGGAGCTGGCGATTGCGCAGGTCCAGGTCCGATTCCAGTACCCACCAATGGCCGTCCAGGCGTTGCTCGCTGAACAGGAAGGCATGCGACCACAGACTGCGATGGCCATCCTGGGTGAGCGGCGCCTGTGCCTTGCGGATGGCCTTGCCGACCCAGTCGTCGGTGCCGCACAGGCCGATGCGGCCGGGCGCGGCGTGCTTGCGGATCAGCTCGGCATTGCGGCTTTGCATGGGGCAGGGCGCCTGGGAGGATGGCTGCAGGATAGTGGCTGCCAGCGCGCCTGTGCGCACCGGCCGCGGCGGATCATTCCGGATCGTAGTCCAGGTTGGAGGCCAGCCAGCGTTCCACCTGCGCGCGCTCCACGCGCTTGCGCCTGGCGTAATCGGTGACCTGTTCGCGCGATACCCGGCCAACCACGAAGTACTGGCTCTGCGGGTGGCTGAAGTAATAACCGGATACCGCGGCGGTGGGCAGCATGGCGAAGCTTTCGGTCAGCGACATGCCAATGCCCTCGGCATCAAGCAGTTGGAACAGGGTCTGCTTCTCGCTGTGTTCGGGGCAGGCCGGGTAGCCCGGGGCCGGGCGGATGCCGCGGTACTTCTCGGCGATCAAGCCCTCGTTGTCGAGCTGCTCGTCCTTGGCATAGCCCCAGAATTCGGTGCGCACGCGCTGGTGCAGGCGCTCGGCCAGGGCTTCGGCCAGACGGTCAGCCAGGGCCTTGAGCAGGATGGCGTTGTAGTCGTCGTGGTCGGCTTCGAAGCGGGCAACATGTTCATCGATGCCGATGCCGGCGGTAACCGCGAAAGCGCCGATCCAGTCCTGCTTGCCGCTGTCTGCGGGCGCGATGAAATCGGCCAGGCAGAAGTCCGGGCGCTCGGCAGGTTTGTCGACTTGTTGGCGGAGGAAGTGGAGGGTTTCTTGCTCAAGCCCCTCTCCCTCCGGGGTGAGAGGAGCAGCTGGCGAACCATGGGTTCGTTGCTCCTCGAACGCCCTTGCGCCAGCGCAAGGGCCGGGGCGCGGAGCGGGGGTTGGGGTACGAGGGTTGAGAGATGGTTGGCATGCCGCGCCCTCATCCGCCCTTCGGGCACCTTCTCCCGGTGGGAGAAGGGATACCAGTACATCGTCGCCATCACTGTTCGCCGGCCAGATGCCAAACACCGCCCGCGCCGTCAGCCACTTCTCATTCACGATGCGCTTGAGCATCGCCTGCGCATCCTTGAACAGATCACTGGCCTGCGGGCCGACGATCTCATCGGTGAGGATGGCCGGGTACTTGCCCGCCAGTTCCCAGGCCTGGAAGAACGGCGTCCAGTCGATCACCGGCAGCAGGTCTTCCAACGGATAGTTATCAAAGACATGCACGCCCGGCTGGTTCGGGGTGGGCGGGGTGTACTGGCTCCAGTCGCAGGTAAAGCGCTGGCCGCGGGCGTGCTCCAGCGATACCAGTCGCTTGGCGTCGCCACGGTTGCGGTGGCGCTGGCGGATATCCGCGTAGTCGGCGTCGTTGGCGGCGACAAAGCTGTCGCGCAACTCGCGCGAGATCAGCGACTGCGCAACACCTACCGCACGCGAGGCATCCTTCACCCACACCGTGGGGGCGCTGTAGAACGGATCGATCTTCAGGGCGGTGTGTGCGCGCGACGTGGTGGCACCGCCGATCATCAGCGGCATCTCGAAGCCCTGCCGCTGCATTTCCCTGGCGACGTGGCTCATTTCTTCCAGGGAAGGCGTGATCAGGCCGGACAGGCCGATGATGTCGGCGTTCTCGGCGCGCGCGGCATCCAGGATCTTCTGCGCCGGCACCATCACGCCAAGGTCGACCACTTCGAAATTATTGCAGGCAAGTACCACGCCGACGATGTTCTTGCCGATGTCATGCACGTCACCCTTGACCGTGGCCATGATGATCTTGCCGTTGGACTTGCCGACATCGCCGGTGCGTGCCTTCTCTTCCTCGATGAAGGGCAGCAGGTAGGCCACGGCCTTCTTCATCACGCGCGCGGATTTCACCACCTGCGGCAGGAACATCTTGCCGGCACCAAACAGGTCGCCGACCACGTTCATGCCGTCCATCAGCGCGCCTTCGATCACGTCCAGCGGACGCGCCGCCTGCTGCCGGGCTTCCTCGGTGTCTTCCTCCACCCAGGCATCCAGGCCCTGCACGAGTGCATGGGCCAGGCGGTCGCGTACCGGACGTTCGCGCCAGGCCAGGTCCTCGACCTTCTTCTCGCCCTTCTTGCCTTTGTAGCGTTCGGCGATCTCCAGCAGGCGTTCGGTGCCGTCGGCGCGACGGTTGAGGATCACGTCCTCCACGCGCTCGCGCAGTTCCGGGTCCAGCTGGTCATAGATCGGCATGGCGCCGGCGTTGACGATGCCCATGTCCATGCCGGCCTTGATGGCGTGGTACAGGAACACCGAGTGAATGGCCTGGCGAACGGTCTCGTTGCCACGGAAGGAGAAGGACACGTTCGACACACCGCCGGATACATGGCAGTCCGGCAGGGTGCGCTTGATGATGCGGGTGGCCTCGATGAAGTCCACCGCGTAGTTGTCGTGTTCCTCGATGCCGGTGGCCACGGCAAAAATGTTGGGGTCGAAGATGATGTCTTCCGGCGGGAAGCCCACTTCTTCGGTGAGGATGCGGTAGGCGCGGGTGCAGATCTCCACCTTGCGCTCGCAGGTATCGGCCTGGCCCACTTCGTCGAAGGCCATCACCACCGCGGCGGCGCCGTAGCGGCGCACCAGCCGGGCGTGTTCGATGAAGGCCGCTTCGCCTTCCTTCAGCGAGATCGAGTTGACCACGCTCTTGCCCTGCAGGCACTTCAGGCCGGCCTCGATCACGCTCCACTTGGACGAGTCGACCATCACCGGGATACGCGCGATATCCGGCTCGGACATGATCAGATTGAGGAAGCGGGTCATCGCTTTCTCCGAATCGATCAGGCCTTCATCCATGTTGACGTCGAGGATCTGCGCGCCACTGGCCACCTGCTGGCGGGCGACGTCCACGGCTTCCTCGTAACGCTCTTCCTTGATCAGCTTGCGGAACTGCGCGCTGCCGGTAACGTTGGTGCGCTCGCCGACGTTGATGAACAACAGGTCGGGGGTGATGACCAGCGGTTCCAGGCCGGACAGGCGGGTGTAGTGGGTTGTGGTGTCGTTGCTCATTACCAGACCTTGAAAACCTGTCCATTGGCGATGCCGTCGATGCTGCGCTGGTAGGCCAGTGCTGCGCGGGCGGCGGAAACCGGTTCAAAGCCGGGGAAGAAGTCGCCGTAGGCATCGAGCGCTTCGCTCAGCACGCTGGGGCTTACCGCGTTGATGCGCAGGCCGCGCGGCAATTCGAGGGCGGCAGCGCGGACGAAGCCTTCGAGGGCGGCATTGACGCTGGTGGCGTTGGCGCCCTGGGCGATCGGTTGTTCGGTGAGGATGCCGGTGGTCAAGGTGATGCTGCCACCGTCACGCAGATGGTGCTGGCCGAGCAAGGCCAGACGCACCTGGCCCAGCAGCTTGTCATGCAACCCTTGTGCGAACTGTGCCGTGCTCATTTCCGGCAGTGGCCCGAAGTGGACGCTGCCGGTGGTGGCGACGATGGCATCGATTGCGCCGACTGCCTGCAGCAGCGCAATCACGCTGTCATCGCTGCCCAGATCGACGCTGTGCAGCGGGTCCGAGCGCGATGCGGTGATGACCTGATGCTGTTGCCGCAGATACTGTGCAACCGCCGAGCCCAGGGTGCCACTGGCACCGACCAGCAGGATCTTCTTCATCGCTGAATCCTCATGCGGCCTTGTCTGCAGCCATTGGCAACGCACGCGGCGGCAAGCCCGCAACGGCTTCGGCAATGGCACGGATGTGATCGGGCGAAGTGCCGCAGCAACCGCCCACCAGGTTCAACAGCCCGGATTGGGCGAACTCCTTCAGGGTGGTGGCCATTTCCTCGGGCGTCTCGTCGTACTCGCCAAAGGCGTTGGGCAGGCCGGCATTGGGGTGGGCGCTGACGTAGCCGCTGGAGACCTGTGACAGGGTTTCCACGTGCGGCCGCATGTCGGTGGCACCCAGCGCGCAGTTGAAGCCGATCGACAGCGGCTGGCTGTGCGAGACCGAGGCATAGAAGGCTTCGGCGGTCTGCCCGGACAGGGTGCGGCCGGAGGCATCGGTAATGGTGCCGGAGATCATGATCGGCAGGCGCCCGCCGCGTGCATCGAAGACTTCCTCGATCGCGAACAGCGCGGCCTTGGCATTGAGCGTGTCGAAGATGGTTTCCACCATCAAGGTATCGGCACCGCCATCGATCAGGCCTTCAATGGCCTCGCGGTAGGTCGCGCGCAGCGCGTCGAAGCTGGTGTTGCGGAAGCCGGGATCGTTCACGTCCGGGCTGATCGATGCGGTGCGGCTGGTCGGGCCCAGCACGCCGATCACGAAGCGCGGCTTGTCCGGCGTGGTCGCCTCCACCGCGTCACAGCACTGGCGCGCGACCTGGGCGCCGGCCTTGTTCAACTCATAGACCAGGTGCTCGAGGTGATAGTCGGCCTGGCTGACCGAGGTGGCGTTGAAGGTATTGGTCTCGACCAGGTCGGCACCGGCCTGCAGGTAGGCGGTGTGGATGCCGGCGATGACGTCGGGACGGGTCAGCAACAACAGATCGTTGTTGCCCTTCAGGTCATGCCCGCAGGAGGGCCCATGCACGTGCTGGCTGTCGAACCCGTCGACGAAGCGCTCGCCCCGATAGTCGCCTTCTTCCAGGCGATGGCGCTGGATCATGGTGCCCATCGCGCCATCGATGATGAGGATGCGCTGGGCCAGGGCGTCATGCAGCTTGCCGACGCGATCGGGGTGTAGCCAGGGGAGGGCTTGCATAGGGCGGGCCGAAGAGGTGGATCAGGGTTGGTGGGCGATCAGGGAGATCACTTCGAAGTGCGGCGGGCGCTTTTCGCGGGTGACGGTCTCCAGGCTGGAGACTTCCAGGCCGGCCTTCTCGACGAACTTGCGCAGCTCCTTGCCGGTGAAGCCCAGGTTGACGTGGCCATAGGCCTCGACCGCGACCTTGTGTTCATGGCGGGCCAGGCTGCACAGCATCAGTCGGCCCTGCGGGCGCAGCACACGTGCGCACTCGGCCACCGCCTTGGCCGGCTGGCTGGCGTAGGTGAGGGCGTGCATCAGCACCACCAGGTCGAAGCTGGCATCGGCGAACGGCAGCTTGTGCATGTCGCCTTCCAGCACTTCCACATTGGGCAGCTTGCGCAGGCGTTCGCTGGCGGCGGCCACCACGCGGGCGCTGGTGTCGATGCAGACATAGCGCTGTGCATGCGGGGCCAGCAGCTCGGCCAGCACACCGTCACCGGAGGCGATGTCCAGCACGTCGCCGGTTTCCAGCAGCGGCAGCGCGCTGCGCGCCATCGCTTCCCAGGTGCGGCCCGGCGAATAATGGCGCTCCATGTCACCGGCAACGCTGTCGGCCCAGTTCTGGTCGGCGGCACGCATGGCCAATACCGCCGGCACGCGCTCGGCGTCCTGGCGCAGCAGCGGATCGTCGCTGCCGGTGCTCAGGGCATGCCACAATGCCCGCTGCGCGGGGTCCAAGGCCGCCTCGTCGAAACGGTAATACGCCGAGACGCCGGCGCGACGATCGCGGACCAGGCCGGCTTCCTTGAGCCGTGCCAGGTGGGTGGAGACACGCGGCTGCGCCAGCGTGGTGATGGCCGACAGCTCGGCCACGGTCAGTTCTTCCTGTTCCAGCAGGGTCAGCAAGCGCACACGCGTTGCATCGGCGAACACTTTCAGACGGGTTGACCAGTCTTCCAGATCCATAAATATCTACCTATCGCGATATAGAGATATTTTCGCTTTGTTGCCGGTTTCGGTCAAGGCGATGCATAGGCTGAATGCGGCTGCGATGGTTACAATCGCAACTTGATCAGGCCCTGGGAGGGGTGTTGTGGATTTCAGTTATTCCGACGAGCAGCTGATGCTGCAGGACGTCGCGCGTCGTATCGCCAAAGAGAAGATTGCCCCCAGCGCCGAGCATTTCGATGCCACCGGCGAGTACCCCTTGGAGAACATCCGCCTGCTGGGCGAAAACGGCCTGATGGGCATCGAAGTGCCGGTGGAGTACGGCGGCTCGGGCATGGACCCGATCTCCAGCGTGCTGGCCATCATCGAGGTATCGGCGGCCGATGCGGCGCACGCCACCATCATGTCGGTCAACAACTCGCTGTTCTGCAATGCGGTGCTCGGTTACGGCACCGAGGCGCAGAAGCAGACCTATGTGCGCGCGATTGCCGAAGGCCGCGAGATCGGTGCGTTCGCGTTGACCGAGTCGCAGTCCGGTTCCGATGCCACCGCCATGCGCTGCCGCGCGGTCAAGCAGGCCGATGGTTCGTTCGTGATCAACGGCCAGAAAAGCTGGATCACCTCTGGCCCGGTGGCGCGTTACATCGTGCTGTTCGCGATGACCGATCCGGAAAAGGGCTCGCGCGGCATCACCGCCTTCATGATCGACACGCAGAAGCCGGGCTTCGGCCGTGGCAAGACCGAGCCCAAGCTGGGTGTGCGTGCATCAGCCACCTGCGAGATCGAGTTCCAGGACTATGTGGCGGCGGCCGAGGACGTGATCGGCAACGAGGGCGAGGGCTTCAAGATCGCGATGAGCCTGCTGGATTCGGGCCGCATCGGCATCGCCTCGCAGGCGGTGGGTATTGCCCGGGCGGCCTATGAGGCATCGCTGGAATACGTGCGTGAGCGCAAGTCGTTTGGTGCGCCGATCGGCAGCTTCCAGATGATCCAGGCCAAGATCGCCGACATGAAGTGCAAGCTGGACGCCGCCCTGCTGCTGACCCTGCGTGCGGCCTGGACCAAGGCCCAGGGCAAGCGGTTCTCCACCGAGGCCGCGGTGGCCAAGCTGACCGCGTCGGAAGCGGCGATGTGGATCGCGCACCAGGCAGTGCAGATCCATGGGGGTATGGGCTACTCCAAGGAGATGCCGCTGGAGCGCTATTTCCGCGATGCCAAGATCACCGAGATCTATGAAGGTACCTCGGAGATCCAGCGTCTGGTGATTGCACGCAACGAGACGGGCGTGCGCTAAGCGCACTGTATTGCCGGGCAAGGCCCTCATGTAGTGCCGAGCCATGCTCGGCAGGAGCTTTACCGGTAATGCTCATTGCCGAGCATGGCTCGGCACTACACAAAGCCCCAAAAAAAGCCCCGGCATTGCCGGGGCTTTTCGTATCAGCGGTCCTTCTGGATCGCATGCACCTTGTGCTGTGCGATGTATTCCTTGGACTGCTCGTCCAGTTTGTCACCCAGCACGCGGCGTACGGTCACAAAGAACAGCGGGATCAACAGCACGCCGATCACCGTGGCGAACAACATGCCGCCGATCACGCCGGTACCCAGCGAGTGGCGGGCGTTGGCACCGGCACCGGTGGAGATGGCCATCGGCAGCACGCCCAGGATGAAGGCGAACGAGGTCATCAGGATCGGGCGGAAACGCAGGTGCGCCGCTTCGATGGTGGCTTCGCGCAGGGTCTTGCCGGCCGCACGCTGTTCCACCGCGAACTCCACGATCAGGATCGCGTTCTTCGCTGCCAGGCCGATCACCGTCACCATGCCGATCTTGAAATACAGATCGTTCGGCAGGCCGCGCAGCAGCGAGAACACCACCGCGCCGAGGATGCCGACCGGCACCACCAGCAGCACCGCCACCGGGATCGACCAGCTCTCGTACAGTGCCGCCAGGCACAGGAACACCACCACGATCGACAGCACCATCAGCAAGGTGGCGGCGTTGCCGGCCAGGATTTCCTGGTAGGACATGCCCGACCAGTCGAAGCCGAAGCCCGCCGGCAGGTCGTCATGCACCAGTCGTTCCATCGTGCTCATGGCCTGGCCGGAGCTGCCGCCCGGGGCCGGAGCACCGACGATGTTGACCGCCGAATAGCCGTTGTAGCGGTTCAATGCCGGCGGGGCATAGATCCATTCCGACTTGACCACCGCGCTGAGCGGGATCATCGCCGGCTGGTCGGTGGCGTCCTTGCTCAGCGAACTGGGCACGAAATAGCTGTTCAGCGATTCCGGCCCGGTGCGGTAAGCCGCATCGGCCTGCATGTTGACGCGCTTGATACGGCCGCCGTAGAAGAAGTCGTTGACGTACACCGGTGCCAGCATCATCTGGATGGCGGTGTAGACATCATTGACCGACACGCCCATGGCCTGGGCCTGCACGCGGTCAACCTTCAACTGCAGCTGCGGTGCGTTCTCCAGCGTGTTGGGGCGCACGCCGACCAGCGACTGGTCCTGCGAGGCCGCACCCAGCAGGGTATTACGCGCGTCCATCAGCGCATCCTGGCCGGCGCCGGCGCGGTCCTGCAGCCACATGTCGAAGCCGCCGAACTGGCCCAGGCCCTGCACGGTGGGCAGGTTGACGAAGAAGATCTGCGCATCCTTGATGCCGTAGGCCTGCTTGTTCATTTTCTGGATGAACTCAGGCGCGGTCTCGTTGCGATCCGCCCAGTCCTTGAGCCGGACGAAAGCCATGCCGACGTTTTCACCGGCACCCAGGAAGCTGAAGCCGGTGATCTGCATCATGCCTTCGAACGAGTCATCCTTCTGCAGCATGCCCAGCATCTGGTCGAACACGGCGCTGGTACGGCCCTTGGTCGCGCCGGGCGGCAGCTGCACGATGGCCAGTGCATAGCCCTGGTCTTCTTCCGGCAGGAAGCTGCCTGGCAGGCGGGTGAACAGGAAGCCACACAGCACCAGCAGCAGGGCGAACACCATCAGCCAGCGCGGCGAGTGCTTGATGACGCCACCCACGGTGCCGACATAGCTCTTCTCCAGCTTGCCGTAGTACTTGTTGAAGGTGCGGTAGACCCAGTTCGGGTGGTCGTTGTGCGTGGGCTTGAGGAAGGCCGCGCACAGCGCCGGGGTGAAGGTCAGTGCCAGCAGGGCCGAGAACGCCATCGCCATGGCGATGGTCAGGGCGAACTGCTTGTAGATCTCGCCCGAAGCGCCGGGCTGCAGTGCGGACGGGATGAACACCGCCGCCAGCACCACGGTGATGGCCACCACCGCGCCGGTGATCTGGCTCATCGCCTTCTGCGTGGCCGGCTTGGGGTCGAGCTTCTCCTCGCTCATGATGCGCTCGACGTTTTCGATGACGACGATGGCGTCATCGACCACGATGCCGATTGCCAGCACCATCGCGAACAGGGTCAGCTGGTTGATGGTGAAGCCGATCGCCAGCATGCCCATGAAGGTGCCGAGCAGGGCCACCGGGATGACCAGGGTGGGGATGATCGTCGCGCGGAAGTTCTGCAGGAAGATCAGCATCACCAGGAACACCAGGATGATGGCTTCCACCAGGGTGTGGATCACTTCCTCGATGGAGATGGTGACGAAAGTGGTGCTGTCGTACGGGGTGAACCAGCTCACGCCGGGCGGGAAGCTGGGGGCCAGCTCGTCCATCTTGGCGCGCACGGCTTCGGACACGTCCAGCGCATTGGCGCCGGGCAGCAGCTGGATGGCGAACGCAGCCACCGGCTTGCCGTTGTACTTGGTGTCAAAGCCGTAGTTGCTGGCGCCGAAAGACACCCGTGCCACGTCCTTGAGCTTGACCACGCTGCCGTCGCTGTTGGCACGCAGGATGGTGTTTTCGAACTCTTCCGGCGAGCTGTAGCGGCCTTCGGCAGCGACGGTAGCGGTGAAGGCCTGGCCGTTCGGGGCCGGGTCACCGCCCACCGAACCGGCGGCGAACTGCAGGTTCTGAGTGCCGATGGCGTTGTACACCTCGGTCGGCGACAGGTGGTAGCCCTGCAGCTTTTCCGGGTTCAGCCAGATGCGCATGGCGTATTCGGAGCCGAACTGCTGGGTGCTGCCGACGCCGGGGACGCGCGAGATCTGTTCCAGCACGCGCGCACCGACGATGTCGTTCAGCGCGTCACGGTCAACCGTGCCATCGTCCGAACGCACGCCAACGGCCATCAGGAAGCCAGCGTTGGCCTTGGCCACCACCACGCCCTGCTTGGTCACTTCCGAAGGCAGGCGCGGGGTCGCCAGCGACACCTTGTTCTGCACCTGCACCT
>NZ_DLJW01000138.1:14883-37328 GCF_002477705.1 Stenotrophomonas sp. UBA7606
CTTGTTCTGCACCTGCACCTGGGCGATATCGGCATCGGTGCCGCTGTCGAAGGTCAGGGTGATGGTGACGCGGCCGGTGGAAGACGACGACGAGCTGAAATACATCAGGTTGTCGATGCCGGTCAGCTGCTGCTCGATCACCTGGGTGACGGATTTTTCCGCGGTGGACGCACTGGCGCCCGGGTAGTTGGCGGTGACGGTCACCTGCGGTGGCGCCACGCTGGGGTAGGACTCCACGCCCAGGTTGAGGATCGAGATCACGCCACCAAGCGAGATCAGGATCGCCACCACCCAGGCGAAGACGGGATGTTCGATGAAAAATTTAGGCATGACGGGGTCCCGTTAGTCCTTCTTTGCCGGCGCCGGTGCAGCCGGGGCGGCGGCCGGCTTGGCGGCGTCGGGCTGCCACGGCTTGGCGGTGGCGGGCGCGCCTTCCTTGACCTTCTGCACGCCGGACACGATGACCTGGTCGCCTGCGGCCAGGCCGGAGGAGATCAGCCAGTTGCCGCCCTGCTGGTTGTCCAGGGTGACGTTCTTGCGGACGACCTTGCCGTCCTTGCCCACCACCAGCACGTAACCGCCCTGGGTGTCGCGCTGCACGGCTTGCTGCGGCAGCAGGAAGGCGTTGTTGCGCTCGCCCAGGTTGGCCTTGAAGCTGACGAAGGAGCCCGGCAGCAGGATGTGGTTGGGGTTGGGCAGCTGCGCGCGCAGCGATACCGTGCCGGTGGCCGGGTCGACGGTGGTCGAGGAGAAGTCCAGCGTGCCTTCCTGCGCGTACGGGGTGCCGTCGGGCAGGTTGACCTGCACCGTGGTCTTGCCGTCACCGGCCAGTGCCACCGCGCCCTTGTCCTGTGCCGCGCGCAGTGCGCTCAGCTCATCGGCGGTCATCGAGAAGTTCACGTACAGCGGATCGATCTGGTCCACCGTGGTCAGCAAGGTGACATCACCCTGGCCGACCAGGGCGCCTTCGGTGACCTGCTGCTTGCCGGCCTGGCCGGCGATGGGCGCGGTCACGCGGGCGTAGCCCAGGTTGATGCGGGCGGTGGCGACGGCGGCCTGGGCCTGCTGCACGGCGGCGGCGGCTGAGCGCTCGGTGGCCTCGGCATTGTCCAGGTCCGACTTGGAGACATAGTTCTGCGGGGCCAGTGAACGCGCGCGGTTGGCGGTGGCTCGGGCATTGGCATAGCTGGCGCGGGCCGATGCCAATGCGGCCTCGGCCGACGACAGCGAGGCCTGCAGCGGCGCCGGGTCGATCAGGAACAGCACCTGGCCTTCCTTGACCGTGCTGCCTTCTTCGTAGACGCGCTTCTGCAGCACGCCGGCCACACGGGCGCGGACGTCGGCCGAGCGGTACGGCGACAGCCGGCCGACCAGCTCGCGCTGCAGGGGCAGGGTCTGCGGCTTGGCATCGACCACGCCTACTTCCGGCGGTGGCGGTGCAGCCTGTTGCTCGGCTTTCTTGCAGGCGGAGAGGGTCAGTGTCGCGGCGCAGGCCAACGCGAAGAGACGGAGTGAGGCAGTCATCAGGAGAAACTCCGGGTGTTGTTTTTATCTGTGGGTGCGTGGGCTGCGCGGTCAGACGCAAAGGCGCGCAAAAAACCGTCAACGGCAAACTCGGCCCAGCGACGCCGTTGTCCGGGGTCGTCGCGGTGGACTGCGTGGAAGCGCTGGCGTTCGAAATCCTGGCCCGCAATCATGCTTATTAGCAGCTCGGCCATGAAATGCGGGTCGTCATGGGTCAGGCGCCCACGGGTTATTTCGGTCTGCATCCATTCAGCTACGTGATTGCGCATGGCCTCGCCGCTGCCGGTATAGATGAAGCGCGCTTCATCACGGAATTCATGCGCGCTGGCGGCGATCAGCTGCGAGGTGCGGCGGGCGTGGGGACGGTTGCGTTGCTCCAGGTAGCTGGTGGCGAACTCCAGCAGGATGGTACGCAGGCTTTGTTGCGGGCAGGTGGTGAGTCCCTCGGTGGCGGCACTGACATGCAGCTGCATGGCCTGGCTCAATAGCTCGCGCTTGTTGCCGTAGCGGCTGTACAGCGTCTGCTTGGAGCAGCCGGCGCGCGCGGCCACCGCGTCCATGCTCAGCCGCATGCCCTGGGTTGCCAGCAACTCCCGCACGGCTTCGAACACGCGTTCGTCACGGATGTCACGGACGGCAGTGGGGGCAGGGGGCGTGGACATAAGCGGTGGACTATACCGTCCAGTTCAGAATATCTGCAACGTAATTCTGCTTTCAGTGTGCGGTGTGCTGCCTGGTGAGCAAGCGAGATTCAGGTGGCAGACATGCTGCGCTGCCAGACCATGCCGAAACGCGCAGTTCGCGCGGAGTTTTCTGCTCACTTCAGCGCAATAAATGCGGCCCTGCAGCAAGGTTCTTTTTGTTGCCGACGATACAATCGCGGTTTCTCCAACCGAGCAACACCCAAAGCTCTGCCATGAAATCGCAAAACAGTGCTGCCAAGTCCGTAAAGACGAAATCCAAACCGGCTGTGAAGCAGAACAAAGCAGACGCCGGCCTCTCGCTAGAACCGGTATTTGCAGCCTTGCGGAAGCGTTATCCCGCTGCGGCCGCGCAAGCGCAGGCAGTGGCGTTTGCTACGGCGTTCTACAAGCGCATGGAGGCCGACGAGTTCACCCTGCACTCGGCCGATGACTGGGCGGTGCTGGCCGCCGGCATGCTGGAGTTCGCCCGCAGCCGCAAGCCGGGCAAGGCCAATGTGCGGGTGTTCAACCCGACGCTGAAGGCCGATGGCTGGGAATCGGCCCACACCGTGCTGCAGATCGTCAACGACGACATGCCGTTCCTGGTGGACACGGTAACGTTGGCGCTGGCCGAGCAGGGCATCGGCGTGCATGTGCTGGGCCATCCGGTGATCAGCATTGGCCGTGACAAGGCCGGCAAGCTCAACGGCGTGGGCGAGGGCAAGCTGGAATCGGTGATGCTGCTGGAGATCGATCGCCAGCCGGCCGATGCGCTGGATGCCGTTGCCAAGCGCGTGACCGCCGCATTGGATGACGTGCGCGCCATCGTAAATGACTGGCAGCCGATGACCGACAAGGCATTGGCGCTGGCCGAGGACCTGGGCAAGCGCACCCTGCCGGTAAGCAAGGCCTCGCGCGCCGAAGCGCAGGAGTTCCTGCGCTGGGCCGCCGACAACCATTTCACTTTCTTCGGCTACCGCGAATACAAGGTGGAGAAGAAGGGCAAGGAAGAAGTGCTGGTTGCCCAGAACGGCACCGGCCTGGGCCTGATGCGCGGCAAGGACACCATGGTCGCGCGCCCGGTCAAGGGCCTGGCGGCCGAAGGCCTGAATGCCACCAGCAGCCTGCACGATGCGCTGATCCTGACCAAGACCAATGCCCGCTCGCATATCCACCGCGGCGGCTACATGGACTACATCGGCGTGCTGGAATTCGACGCCAAGGGCAAGATCATCGGCGAGCAGCGCTTCCTTGGCCTGTTCACCTCCAGCGCCTACAACCGCCGCCCGTGGGAAATCCCGCTGGTGCGCCAGCGCTATGAAAACGTGATGGCGCGTTCGGGCCTGAGCCTGTCCAGCCACAGCGGCAAGGCACTGCGCCACATCCTGGAGTCGCTGCCGCGCGAAGAGCTGTTCCAGTCCAGCGAGGACGAGCTGTTCCGCACCGCCATGGGCGTGCTGGGCCTGCAGGAGCGCGTGCGTAGCCGCCTGTTCCTGCGCCGCGACAAGTTCAGTCGCTTCATCTCGGCGCTGGTGTTCCTGCCGCGCGAGCGCTTCAACACCGACGTGCGCCTGCGCGTGGAAAGCATGCTGAAGGACGCCCTGCAGGGCGAATACGTCGATTCCAGCGTGGTGCTGGGCGACTCGCCGCTGGCCCAGGTGCACCTGATCGTGCGCCCCAAGGCCGGTCAGAGCCTGGAGTTGGATGTGGAAGGGATGGAGAAGCGTTTGGCCCACGTGCTGCGCAACTGGCAGGACGATCTGCGCGAAGCGCTGGTCGGCAGCCACGGCGAAGGCGAAGGCCTGCGCATTGCCTCGCGTATTGGCAAGGCCCTGCCGGCAGGTTATATCGAAGACTCCAGCGCTGAAATCGCTGCGGCCGACGTGGCCCAGCTGGACGCGCTGACCGGTCCGGACGATCTGCGCCTGAGCCTGCAGGCCACCCGCCGTGACGACGTCGACGGCCTGCGCCTGAAGCTGTACCGCCAGCTCAAGGACATCCCGCTGTCCGACGTGCTGCCGATGATGGAAAACATGGGCCTGCGCGTGATGGCGGAGCGCCCGTACAAGCTGATGGTCGACGATGCACCGGTGTACGTGCAGGACTTCGAAGTCGAGTCGGCCATCGGCACGATCGACCCGGCCAATGCCAATGCCGCCTTCAGCGACGCCTTCGCACGCGTCTGGCACGGCGACGCCGAGAACGACGGCTTCAACCGCCTGGTGCTGGGCGCCGGCCTGGACTGGCGCCAGGTGTCCATGCTGCGTGGCTACTGCAAGTACCTGCTGCAGATCGGCGTGCCGTTCTCGCAGGCTTATGTGGAAGGCACCTTCAACCGCTACCCGCTGTTGGCGCGCCTGATCGTGGAACTGTTCGAAGCCCGCTTCGAGCCGACCCCGGCAAGCGACAAGGCGGTGCTGGATGCACAGCTGGCCCAGTTCAAGCTGCTGGCCGGTGACGATGCTGCCACCCTCAAGCTGCTCGAGGGCGTGGTCAAGGCGCGCAAGAGCGACCGCAATGCGCGCATGGCGCTGGTGCACGAGGTGCTGGTCAAGCTGCTGGACGGCGTGTCCAGCCTGGACGAAGACCGCATCCTGCGCAGCTTCATCGGCGTGATCGAAGCCACCCTGCGTACCAGCTATTACATGGTCCGCAAGGACGGCGTGCGCGCCGATGGTGGCCCGGCTGACTACATCAGCTTCAAGTTCGACGCCGCCAAGGTGCCGGACCTGCCCAAGCCGCGCCCGTACCGCGAAATCTTCGTGTGCGGCCCGCGTGTGGAAGGTACCCATCTGCGCTTCGGCCCGGTTGCCCGTGGCGGCCTGCGCTGGTCGGACCGTCGCGAAGACTTCCGCACCGAGGTGCTGGGTCTGGTCAAGGCACAGATGGTCAAGAACACCGTGATCGTGCCGGTCGGCTCCAAGGGCGGCTTCTTCGCCAAGCAGCTGCCGGATCCGTCGGTGGACCGCGATGCATGGTTCGCCGAGGGCGTGGCCTGCTACAAGCGCTTCATCAACGGCCTGCTCGACATCACCGACAACATCGTCAACAACAAGATCGTGCCGCCGCAGGGCGTGGTGCGTCATGACATGGACGATCCGTACCTGGTCGTCGCTGCCGACAAGGGCACCGCCACGTTCTCCGATACCGCCAACGGCATTGCCCGTGCGCACGGTTTCTGGCTGGACGACGCGTTCGCCTCTGGTGGTTCGGTCGGCTACGACCACAAGGGCATGGGCATCACCGCGCGTGGTGCGTGGGAGTCGGTCAAGCGCCACTTCCGTGCACTGGGCCGTGACTGCCAGAAGCAGGACTTCACCGTGGTCGGCGTCGGCGATATGTCCGGCGACGTGTTCGGCAACGGCATGCTGCTGTCCGAGCACATCCGCCTGGTCTGCGCCTTCGATCACCGCCACATCTTCCTCGACCCGAACCCGGTGGCTGCCAGCTCGTTCAAGGAACGCGCGCGCATGTTCAAGGTGCCGCGTTCGAGCTGGGCGGACTACGACAGCAAGCTGATCAGCAAGGGCGGCGGCATCTACCCGCGTTCGCTCAAGTCGATCGAGATCACCCCGGAAGTGCGTGAGGCACTGGGCATCGACGCCAGCATCAAGGCGATGAACCCGACCGACCTGATCAATGCCGCGCTGAAGGCACCGGTTGACCTGCTGTGGAACGGCGGTATCGGCACCTACGTCAAGTCGGCAACCGAGAGCAATGCCGATGTTGGCGACCGAGCCAACAACGGCCTGCGCGTCAACGGTGGCGAGCTGCGCTGCAAGATCGTGGGCGAGGGTGGCAACCTGGGCATGACCCAGCTCGGCCGCATCGAGGCCGCACAGGTTGGCGTGCTGCTCAACACCGACTTCATCGACAACTCGGCCGGTGTGGATACCTCCGACCACGAAGTCAACATCAAGATCCTGCTCAACGACGTGGTGCGCGCCAAGAAGCTCACCGTGGACCAGCGCAACAAGCTGCTGGCCTCGATGACCGGCGAGGTGGGCGAGCTGGTGCTGATGGACAACTACCGCCAGAACCAGGCACTGAGCCTGATGGAGCGGATGAGCAGCAAGCGCCTGGGTTCCAAGCAGCACTTCATCCGCACGTTGGAGAAACAGGGCCTGCTGGATCGCCAGATCGAGTTCCTGCCGTCCGACGCCGAGCTGTCGGCGCGCAAGCTGCGTGGCCAGGGCCTGACCCGTCCGGAACTGGCGGTGCTGCTGTCGTACTCCAAGATCGTCGCCTTCCAGCAACTGCTGGAGTCGGACATTCCGGAAGATCCGTACCTGTCCAAGGAGCTGCTGCGTTACTTCCCGCAGCCGCTGCAGAAGAAGTACGCCGACGCGATGGAGCGTCACCGCCTGAAGCGCGAAATCATCGCCACGGCGGTGACCAACCAGACCATCAACCGCATGGGCGCCACCTTCCTGATGCGCATGCAGGAAGACACCGGCCGCACCGTGGCCGAGGTTGCCAAGGCCTACACCATCAGCCGTGAAACGCTGGATGCACGTGCGCTGTGGGCGCAGATCGACGCGCTCGACGGCACCTTGCCGGAAGCGGTGCAGGTGGATGCGCTGGAAGTGATCTGGAAGCTGCAGCGCTCGTTCGTGCGTTGGCTGCTGACCCGTCCGGGCGCGATGCCGGGCATCACTGCCGCGGTGGACCGCTACCAGGGCCCGTTCAACGACATCCGCGTCGCTTCGGGCGTGCTGCCGGATTCGCAGCGCCCGGCCTACGAGGCCAGCGTTGTGGCGTGGAAGGAGAAGGGCTTGCCGGCGGCACTGGCACAGCAGTTGTCCGAACTGCAGTTCCTGGAGCCGGCGTTCGACATCATCGAACTGGCGCGTCCGCGCAAGCTCAAGCCGGTGGACGTGTCCAAGGTCCACTTCCGCCTGGGCGAAGCCCTGCAGATGCCGTGGCTGTTCGAGCAGATCGACGCGCTGGAGGTCAACGGCCGTTGGCATGCGGTGGCCCGTGGCGTGCTGCGCGACGAGCTGGCGGCGCATCAGCGTGCCCTGACCGGCCAGGTGCTGTCGATGAAGGGCGCAACTGCCGAGGCCAAGGTGGCAGCGTGGGTGGGCCGTGATGACAGCGGCCTGCGCTTCACCCTGGCAATGCTGGCCGAGCTGGCCGAGCAGAAGACGCTGGACTACCCGACCGTGTCGGTGGCGGTGCAGCGTCTGGGCCAGCTGGCGGCGCACGGCGCTTAAAGCGTCTGGTGTTTTGGTTTGGAGAACGGGCCCTTCGGGGCCCGTTTTTTTTGGTCAAATCAAGAGCTTCCCCCTCTCCCCAACCCCTCTCCCGCAAGGGGAGAGGGGCTAAAGCTGCAATTGCTGGGATAGCTCGCGCTCGGGGATTGCTAGCCCCTCTCCCCTTGCGGGAGAGGGGTTGGGGAGAGGGGGCAGCTCTCACTCCACCCATCAGTTACCAACCCAACAAACGCACCCGTCGGCACACCCGCGGGTTATCCTCGCCGTCCAAGCCGAACCGAAAGACGCGCCCGTGTCCCCCCGAATTGCTTTCCTCGCCAGTACCGTCGAGGCCGCACAGCAGGCCCGTGCCACCTTGGCAGCCCGTTACGGCGACCACAGCCCGGAAGAGGCCGATGTGATCTGCCCGCTGGGCGGCGATGGTTTCATGCTGCAGACCCTGCATCGCCATGGCAGCAAGGGCAAGCCGGTGTTCGGCATGAAGCTGGGCACCGTCGGCTTCCTGATGAACCACTACCGCGATGACGACCTGCTGCAGCGTCTGGCGCTGGCTGAACCGGCCCACCTGCGCCCGCTGGAAATGATCGCGCTGACCGAATCCGGCACCACCACCGGGTCGCTGGCCTATAACGACGTGTCAATGCTGCGCCAGACCCGCCAGGCCGCGCATATCGGCATTGACCTCAACGGCCAGCAGCGGGTGGAGGAACTGATCTGCGATGGCGTGCTGGTCTCCACGCCGGCCGGCAGCACCGCCTACAACTACTCCGCGCATGGCCCGATCCTGCCGCTGGGCTCGAACACCATCGCGCTGACGCCGCTGGCCCCGTATCGCCCACGTCGCTGGCGCGGTGCCATCCTCAAGGCCGAGACCGAAGTGCGGTTTCGGGTGCTCGATCCCTATAAGCGCCCGGTCAGCGTCACCGCCGATTCGCATGAAACCCGCGACGTGGTGGAGGTGACCATCCGCGAATCGCGCGAGCGCCAGGTGACCCTGCTGTTCGACCCCGAGCACAACCTGGAAGAACGCATGCTCAGCGAGCAGTTCATGGTTTGAGGGCAGAGATTGGGGATGGCGGGATTCGGGATTGGGGGAAGCGCGGCGCTTCCGGGTAGACTGGGTCCCGTTCCTTGATCGTATTGGGTTCATCGTCCATGGGTGACAACACTCCCCGGCTGCTTACCGTTGCGGTTACTTCGCGCGCACTGTTCGATCTCGAAGAAGGCCACGCCCTGTTCGAACGCGAAGGCTTGGAGGCTTATGCCGCCTACCAGCGCGCGCACGAGGACGATGTGCTCAAGCCTGGCGTTGCCTTCCCGGTGGTGCGCAAGCTGCTGGCACTCAATGATGGAGCGCCGGTGGAGACGCCGCGCGTGGAAGTGATCCTGCTGTCGCGCAATTCGGCCGATACCGGCCTGCGCATCTTCAACTCCATCCAGCACTACAAGCTGGATATTGTGCGCGCCACCTTCACCGCCGGTGAACCAACCTGGCCGTATGTGAAGCCGTTCGGCACCGATCTGTTCCTGTCGGCCAACCCGGATTCGGTGCGGCGCGCTTTGGTCAATGGCATCGCTGCCGCCACAATCCTGCCGCAGAGCGCACAGGAGGTGGCCGCCGCTTCGGCAGCGGCTACCGATACCGGCCGCTCCAAGACCCAGCTGCGTATTGCCTTTGACGGTGATGCGGTGATCTTTGGTGATGAGAGCGAGCGCATCTCGCGCGAACAGGGCGTGGAAGCCTTCGGCCGCCACGAGCGCGAGCGTGCACACGAACCACTCAGCGGTGGCCCGTTCCGCAATTTCCTGTCGGCGCTGCACGCCCTGCAGGCGGCCTTCCCACCGGGTGAATCGGCGCCCATCCGCACCGCGCTTGTCACTGCGCGCTCCGCGCCGGCGCATGAACGGGTGATCCGCACGCTGCGCGAGTGGGGCGTGCGATTGGACGAGGCGCTGTTCCTTGGTGGCCGCCACAAAGGCCCGTTCCTGGAAGCCTTTGGCGCCGATATCTTCTTCGATGATTCGCAGCACAACATCGACAGCGCACGCCAGCACGTTACCGCCGGCCATGTGCCGCACGGTGTCGCCAACCCCGATTGAGCCGCAGGGCAAGCGCGGCGTGAGCCGCCGAGCCCTTGGTTCATCAGCAGCGTGCCGTTCATCGCCAGGGCCTGGGGCCTGGATGCCTCCGCCATGTAGAACCTTCGACTGGGGACGGTACGGCCGGCCGGTTGTGGTGCGTTGTTCATCGCATGTTAGGATGGGGCCGCATCTGCGGGACTTCTTTCACAACGGCAATCCTGCCGCAGCCTGATCTGCACGAACACAGCAGATCCCTCCCGCACAGCACCCACCCGGTGATCCAGGGGCGGGGCCTGTCCCCGACCGGTAGCGTCAACGTACCTGCCATTCCCTTTCGCGCTGCCTTGCGTGGCGGCCGGGTGTTTCGCGCGCCGCGCGGGACTGGACGCATTGTCTCTCCTGCACGGTGCATAACGCGCCCTTGCGCAGTGCCGTCGCGTCCGCGCGTTGGCAGCTACACAGGAGAAACAACCCGAATGACCATGCGTATCGCCATTCTTGGAGCCGGCCCCAGTGGCCTGGCACAACTTCGTGCCTTTGAATCCGCCCGTCGAGGTGGGGCTGAAGTGCCAGAGATCGTCTGCTTCGAAAAGCAATCCGATCTGGGCGGGATGTGGAACTACACATGGCGTACCGGGCTGGATGCTTATGGCGAACCCGTACATGGCAGCATGTACCGCTACCTCTGGTCGAACGGCCCGAAGGAAGCGCTGGAGTTTGCCGACTACAGTTTCGAAGAGCATTTTGGCCGCCCGATCGCCTCTTATCCGCCCCGCGCCGTGTTGCGCGACTACATCATGGGCCGCATTGAAAAAAGCGGCGTACGCGAGCAGATCCGCTTCAACATGGCGGTGCAGTGGGTGGACTACTCGGAGGAAACCGAGCGCTTCACCGTCACCGTGCGCGACCTGAAGAAGGACGAGCTGGTTACCGAGGAGTTTGATCGGGTCATTGTTGCCACAGGCCACTTCTCCACCCCGAACGCGCCGTTCTTCGAGGGCGTGGATCGCTTCCCGGGGCGTGTGCTGCATGCGCATGACTTCCGCGATGCCTGCGAGTTCGCCGACAAGGACCTTCTTCTGGTGGGTAGCAGTTACTCGGCCGAGGATATCGGCACGCAGTGCTACAAATACGGCGCAAAGTCGGTGACCTTCAGCTATCGCAGCGCCGCCACCGGCTATGACTGGCCGGCCGCATTCGAGGAAAAGCCGCTGTTGCAGCGCGTGGAGGGCAATACCGCGCACTTCATCGATGGCAGCAGCAAGGACGTAGATGCGATCGTGCTGTGCACCGGCTACCAGCATCACTTCCCGTTCCTGCCCGATGCGCTGACCCTGCGCACCCGCAACCGGCTGTACCCGGGTGATCTGTACAAGGGCGTGTTCTGGATCGACAACCCCAAGCTGATCTACCTGGGCATGCAGGACCAGTACTACACCTTCAACATGTTCGATGCGCAGGCCTGGTATGCGCGCGACGTGATCCTCGGCAAGATGGCGCTGCCGACGACCGAGGCAATGCGGGCCGACAGCGAAGCATGGCTGGCGCGCGAGGAAGCAACGACCTCGGCCGAGCAGGACATAGATTTCCAGACCGAGTACGTACGCGATCTGCTGGACGCCACCGACTACCCGGATTTCAATGTCGAGGCCGTGGCCACACTGTTCAAGCAGTGGAAGCACGACAAGAAGGAGGACATCCTGGGGTATCGCAACTACAGCTACCGCTCGGTGCTGACCGGTACGCTGGCGCCGTTGCATCACACGCCGTGGATGCAGGCGATGGATGATTCGCTGGAAGCCTTCCTGGCCGACAGCGAGGTCGAGGAAGCGCCGCGCAGGATTGCCTGACGCCGTAGGCGCCGGTCAGCCCGGCGCCTGTCCCAAGGGCAGCTGGATGCTGGTCAGGCGCCAGCGCAGGCCTTGCCGGCTGAGCACGAACACCACTTCACGACCGTCCTGCAGATGGGTGGTCGCGGTGAAGCGGGACAGCGATTCGTAGCGCCCACTGGTATTGGCCAGGGGTTTGGCCGGGGAGGGCGGCGCCCAGGTGTCACCGCCGACGGTGTCGCCGATGGCACGCTTCCACAGGCTGTCACCTTGCAGGATGGCGGCAATGCCCAGCGGGGTGACAAAGGTATCCACACCGGCACCGGCCAGATTGCCGGCCACGCCCAGGGCCACCTGCCCGAACAGACTGGACTGCATGTCGCTGCCGGCCTTGCGCACCACGTAGTCATTGAGCTGCGCCTTCATGTCGACCCGCACCGCGGCGAAATCGACATGGCGCGCGAGCTTGCCGGTATCGCGCTGCTCGATGGCCTGGCTGATGCCGCGTATCGCCAGCCAGGGGCCGCCGATGACATAGGCGGCCAGCAGCACCAGAACCGCGACAAGGGCGACGGGTATCCACTTTTTCATTGCAGCGCAGTCCTCGCTATCAGGGATGGGTGGGGCCGCGTGCCTCGGCCCAGCGGCGCAGCATCACCAGGGTTTCGGCCCAGGCCTGGCTGCAGAAGCCCAGGTATTCGCTGTCGCCATTCCAACCCAGGTGATGGAACTCCAGTACGGTCATCGGCTCGCCTTCATGCGGCAGCCCGCGCCAGGCACCCGGGCTGGCCCGGCGTGACAGCGCGAAGCGGATATCGGTGCCGGTCCAGGCCGAGGCCGGGCTTTGTGGCGGGTGGCGGCTGATCACTTCCCAGCGGATGCAACGCTCGGGAATGATCTCCAGCACCTTCAGCGCGACCACGCCATGGCCGGCGCCGGGGTTGTGGCTGATCACGGTGTCGCCATCGATCACGGACTGCTGGTGTGCAATCCACCATTGGCTCAGCCCCTCGGCCGTGGCCAGCCCGGCATATACGGTGGCCAGTGGGGCATCGATCCAGACTTGGTGATGGATGCTGGTCATGGCGGCGTCCTGTCAGAGGTTGCCGCCAAGCGTGCCGCAAACCCGCCTGGTTTGCGTGAAGCCCACGCCAATCAGAATTCCAGGTCCAATGCGGCGCACAGGTAGTCGACGAACGGACCGAGTGCGGCCAGGTCCTTGGCCAGGGTCTGGCGGAGGCGCGGGCCCGTCATCACCTCATCGTCCAGGGAACGCCACAGCACCCAGTTGCGGTGCTTGAGGTCGTCGATGAACTCGAAATCGACCGGGAAGCCGCGCGGCGGCCGTACCAGCTTCTCGCTGGTTTCGAATTCATAGCGCTTGCGGGTAGCCGGCGCATGCGCGGAGGCCTTCCAGCTGCCGGGGTTGTCGAAGATGAACTGCCGCAGGCGGCGCTGTACGTCTGGTTCCGGGTGCCAGATGCCGGCGCCGACAAAGCTCTCGCCCGGGGCCAGATGGATGTAGTACGACGGCGCCGGTACCTGCTTGCGGCGCTCATGGAACAGCCGCGCGCCCTGCCAGGTCTTGTACGGGGTCTTGTCGTGGGAGAAGCGCGAGTCGCGGTAGATGCGGAACAACGAGCCGCCGACGGTGCGCGGGTCGGCCTGGAAATGCGTGCTGACCTGCGCCAGGTCAGGCTGCAGGTCGGCGATCAGGCGCAGGAAGGGCTGCCGCACATAGTCTTCGTATTGCTGCTTGTGCTCGGCAAACCAGGTCTTGTCGTTGTGCCGGGCCAGGCCGCGCAGGAACTTGAAACTGGCATCGCTGAAGTACTGGGTCATGGTGTGTCCTGCAGGGTATGGCGCCACTGCTCCAGTGCATCCAGCAGGGCCAGCGACGCCGGGTTGTCCTTGTGTTCCTCGCGCAACGCGGCAATCTGCGCGCTGTATTCGGCCAGGGTCTGCTCCGCCAGACCGGGGGTGTTGAAACGCTGCTGACGATACGCATCCCAGCGTGAGCGCGCGGTGGCATCCAACGTCTGCGGATGGTTGCGGGCGCGGTAGCGGAACAGCAGCTCGGGCAGGCGCGGGTCACGGAAGCGCTGTTCCAGTTCGGCCAGGGCTTCCGGCGGTGCGGTGCGCACCTTGCTCAGCAGGGCCTTGTCGCCCTCGGCCAGGAAACCGTCGTAGAGCGATGCGTCGGCGTCGATGGGGCCGTCATTGACGCGCTCGCGGGCAAACACCTGGCGGGCTTTCTCGGCCAGTTGCGGGCCGAGCGCGCGCAGCTTTTCCGCCTTGGCTTCGACCGCGGCCGGGTCGATGGCAAGGCGCTGGAAGTCGGCCTCGCGCAGATGGTTCCAGGCCACCAGTGCCGGCACCTTGTTCAGGTGTACTTCCTTCAGCGGAATACGCTGTTGGCCTTCCGGCAGGTCGGCAGCGCGGGTATACAGGCGCGCAGTGATTTCCTCGACCGACAACTCCAGCAAGGGCTCGATATCGCCTTCCAGGTCGAACACGATGACCCGGTTGTTGATGTGTGGGTGGCGCGCCAGCGGCAGCACCGGCGCGGCGCACAGGCGGCTGGCCGGGTAGCGCATCGAGATATGCAGTACCGGCTCCATCGCCACCACGTCGAGCAGGCTGCCGACATAGCGTTTGTCGCGCAGGCGCAGCGCGTAATCCCACATGCGCGGCTGTGCCTGACGGAAGCGCTTTGCCATGCCGATGGTGGCGTAGACGTCGGACAGTGCCTCGTGGGCGTCGCCTTGGCGCACGTCATTGGCCAGTGCCAGGTGCTCAAGCTTGAACGAGGTGGCACCGTCTTCGCGCAAGGGCCAGTTGATGCCCTCCGGGCGCAGTGCATGCACCAGCCGCAGCATGTCGAGCAGGTCCCAGCGCGAGTTGCCGCTGCGCCATTCGCGCTCGTAGGGATCATGGAAATTGCGGAACAGGCCATAGCGCACGAACTCATCATCGAAGCGCAGGGTGTTGTAACCCAGCGTGCAGGTCTGCGGCCTGCTCATCAACTCGTTGATGCGGGCGAAGGCCTCGGCTTCGCTGACACCTTCAGCCAACGCATGCTGCGGGGTAATGCCGGTGATCAGCGTGGCAATCGGCGAGGGCAGCAGGTCGTCGGCCGGCTTGACGTAGAAGCTGACCGGCTCGTCGATGACTTTCAGGTTGGCATCGGTGCGCACCGCGGCGAACTGGGCGATGCGGGTACGGCGTGGGTCCTGGCCAAAGGTTTCCAGGTCGTAGAACAGGAAGCTCTCGGCCATCAGTGCGCTCCTTCCAGGACCGGCAGACGGTCGTGGACAACCCGCTCCAAAGCGGCCCAATCGATGTTGTCCAACGAATCATGACCGGCGGTGGCGTCGGCCAGGATGGTCTGCTGCAGACGGGTACGCTCCAACGCAATCGCATACGGCGTGTGCAGGAAGGTGACCATCGTGTAATGCGGCACGAAGCGGGTTGGCCAGCGTGCCTGCAGGGCCTGCTCCAGCTCGCGCTGCAGCAGGTAGCTTGGATCGGCGACGCGGTCGCGCATTTCCAGATAGTTGTCCAAGGCCATCTGCTGGATGGCGGCGGCATTGGGTTTGCGCTCGGCTTCAAATGCGGCGAAGGCTTCTTCGGTGCCGGGATGCTCTGCGAGGCAACGCGCCAGCACCACGCAGTCTTCGAACGCGCAGTTCATGCCCTGGCCGTGGAATGGCACCATCGCATGCGCAGCGTCGCCGATCAGCACCGCCTTGCCACGCTGATGCCAACGTTCCAGGTACAGCGTGCCGAGCAGACCGGGCGGATGCTGTTCCCAGTCGGCGCGCAGGTTCGGTATCAATGGCAGTGCATCAGCGAAGTCGCGCTGGAACAGGGCTTCCGCTTCGGCACCGTTACGCACCGTTGCGAAGCTGGGATCACCTTCGTTCGGCAGGAACAGGGTGACGGTGAACGTGCCTTCGTCATTGGGCAGGGCGATGCACATGTAGTTGCCGCGCGGCCAGATGTGCAGGGCATTGGCTTCGATCTGGAAGCTGCCGTCCGCGGCTGGCGGAATCTCCAGCTCCTTGTACGAATGATCAAGGAACTCGATGCGCTCGCCCAAGGGCCGCTTGCGGTTCATTGCCGCACGCAGCGCCGAACCGGCGCCATCGGCACCGATCAGCGGCGTGTTGAAGTGGATATCGTGCGGCTGGTCGTCGCGGTCATCGATGAAGCGTGCATAGCCTGCATCGAAGTCCACGGTATGCAGGCGGCGGTGGAAATGCACGGTCGCACCCGCTTCCTCGGCCAGCTGCAGCAAGGTGGTGTTGAGGTCCTTGCGGTGTACCGACCAGATCACTTCGCTGTCATCGCGGCCGTAGCGCTGCAGGTCGGCTGCGCCCTGGCGTGGGTGCACCATGCGCCCGCGCATCATCACCGCCTTGGCCATCACCTCGTCTTCGACGCCAGCCTGACGCAAGGCGTTACGGCCGCGTTCGGCCAGCGCCAGATTGATCGAGCGACCGGACTCGTAGTCGGCGATGCGCGGATCGCCACGGCGTTCGTAGATGGTGATCTTCCAGCCCTGCCGCGACAGCAGGATGGCAAGCAGGGAGCCGGCCAAGCCGGCGCCGATCAGGGTGAGGCTGCGTGGGGTGGGGGTGTTCAAGTCACAGTATTCCGTTGGTCAGACGCCAGCCCAGGTTTCCACTTCATCGACGAAGCGGTAGACATCGCTGTAGCGGTTGTACAAAGGCGTGGGCGAAATGCGGATGACATCGGGTTCGCGCCAGTCGCCGAGCACACCCACCGATTGCAGGTACTCGAACAGCGAGCGCCCCTGCGCCCGGCCGCCGGCCACCCGCAGCGACAACTGGCAGCCACGGCGCTCGGGTTCGGCAGGCGTGATGATCTGCAGCACATGATCCAGGCGCGCACGCACCATGGTTTCCAGGTAGCCGGTGATCTTCAGCGACTTGGTGCGCAATGCGTCCATGCCGGCCTCGTCATACAGCGCCAGCGATGCACGCAGCGGCGCAAGCCCAAGCACTGGCGGGTTGCTCAGCTGCCAGCCTTCGGCGCCCATCTCGGGCACGAACTCCGGTGCCATCTGGAAGCGGGTGGCCTGTTCGTGGCCCCACCAGCCGGCGAAGCGCGGCAGTGAGGTGTCCTTGGCATGGCGTTCATGCACGAAGGCGCCGGCAACCGCACCGGGACCTGCGTTCAAATACTTGTAGTGACACCACACTGCGAAATCCGGTGCGACGTCGTGCAGGTTCAACGGCACGTTGCCGACCGAGTGGGCGAGATCGAAGCCGATGTTGGCGCCGTGCGCCCGTGCCAGGCGGGTGATTGCGTCAAGATCGAACACCTGGCCGGTGCGGTACTGCACGCCCGGCCACAGCACCAGCGCGACGCGCTTGCCATGCTGGTTGATGGCTTGTTCGATGGCCTGCATTGAAATGGTGCCGTTGGCTTCGTCCGGCCGCACCTCGATCAGGTCCGTGGCCGGATTGAAGCCGTGGAAGCGGATCTGTGCCTCGACCGCATGACGGTCGGTCGGGAAAGCACCGGCTTCCATCAGGATTGCAGGGCGTTCGCTGCTGGGGCGGTAGAAGCTGACCATCATCAGGTGCAGGTTCACGCTGAGCGTGTTCATCGCCACCACTTCATGCGGCAGCGCGCCGACCACGCCGGCCAGCGAATCGCGCACCAGGCGGTGATAGCTCAGCCATTGCGTCGGACCGGTGAAGTGGCCTTCGACGGCGATGCGGCCCCATTGATCCATCACCTCCTGCACCATCGCCTGCGCGCCGCGTGGCTGCAGGCCCAAGGAGTTGCCGACGAAGTAGGCCTGGTCGGCACCCTGGTGCTGCGGGATCAGGAACTGACTGCGCAGGTGGCGCAGCGGATCGGCAGCATCAAGTGCGGTGGCATGAGCGGGTGACAGCGTTTCGTTCATCGGTGCGGACACGTCGAGGATGTAGCCGCAGTGTAACCGCGCCCGGCCGCTCAGGCTTCCGGCGTGACCGGTTTTGGCAGTGGATGCACGGCCCCACATTGGCTGCAGGTACGGTGTTCGGTCGAGGCATGGAACCGGTCGAAGACCTTGGGCAGATCGGTCTCGATGTTCTTCAGGTGGAAGAACTCCTCGTAGATCTTGTGGTTGCACTGCTGGCAGTACCACATGAAGCCATCCAGTTCATGGTCCAGGCGCTCGCGCTCGACCACCAGGCCGATGGAGCCGGGCATGCGTTGCGGGGAATGGGGCACGCGCGGCGGCAGCAGGAATATCTCGCCGGCCCGGATGGGGATGTCGCGTACTGCGCCGTCTTCCTGCACCCGCAGCACCATTTCGCCTTCGAGTTGGTAGAACCATTCCGGGCCCTCGTCGAAATGGTAGTCGCTGCGGCTGTTGGGGCCGGCGACCACCATGACGATGAAGTCACCGTTCTCGATCATCTTGTTGCCAACCGGCGGCTTGAGCAGGTGGCGGTGTTCTTCGATCCAGCCGAGCAGGTTCAGCGGTAAGGGGAGCATGCGGGGCCTTTGTGGTAGCGGTGCAGTTGCTGTTCCCTTCTCCCTGCGGGAGAAGAGCCTGTCCCCGCGAAGGCGGGGATGCCCGGAGGGCAATGCTTTTGAATTTCCTTCTCCCCTCGGGAGAAGGTGCCCGGAGGGCAGATGAGGGTCGGTTGCGCCTTGAGCGCGGACCTACCCTCACCCCAACCCCTCTCCCGAAGGGAGAGGGGCTTCAAGCAGTCAGTGCCTTTTGCCCTTCCGTGGCACAAACGACAGCGCCTTCTCGTACGCCGGCTGCAGCTCCTCCGGCGAGCCCACATCAATGCCCATCTCGCTGACCCGGCCGTCGCGCAGGCTGTAGACCCAGCCGTGCACCATCAGCTTCTGGCCGCGGGCCCAGGCGTCCTGCACGATGGTCGAGCGGCAGGCGTTGACCACCTGCTCGATCACGTTCAGTTCGCACAGGCGCGCGTGGCGCAGCTCCGGATCGTCGATCTGCGAAAGGATTTCATCGTGCTTCTGGGCGACATCGCCGACATGCCGCAGCCAGTTGTCGGCCAGGCCCACGCGCACGTGGTTCAGCGCCGCATGCACGCCGCCGCAGCCGTAGTGGCCGACGATAAGGATGTGCTTGATCTTGAGCTGGTCCACCGCGTACTGGATGACGCTCAGGCAGTTCAGGTCGGTATGCACCACCACGTTGGCGACATTGCGGTGCACGAAGATCTCGCCCGGGGCCATGCCGATGATCTGGTTGGCCGGCACGCGCGAATCGGAGCAGCCGATCCACAGGTATTCCGGGTTCTGCTGCTTGGACAGCTGGTGGAAGAACTCCGGATCTTCGCGTTCGATCCGGTCCGCCCAATCGCGGTTGTTCTGCAGCAGTTTATGGATGTCTTTCATGGTGAAGCTTCCCTTGCGATCTGGAGGGGGAGGGCGCCGCCAACGCAATCCGTGGCGGCGTCGCGGGAAACGCAGCGCGGGTCAGGCATTGCCCGGTGCCCCGCGCTCACTGCGGTAGAGCTGCATCCACTGCGCCAGCTCGCAGGCCTGCGGCGTGGCCAGGGCCTGCAAGGCCGAGGTCACTGCCAACTGGTTGGCCTGCGGATGGTTCTGGCTCAGTTTCAGCTTGATCTGGATCTGCTGCACCTGCAGGCGGAAGCCTACGATGGCGCGCAGTGACGGGCGGTGAGCATCCAGGGTGGGATCAAACCGCCAGTCCTGGCCGGCGCGGGACTCGAACAAGGCGCTGCTGTCGGCCAGCAGCTGGCCCAGGCTGGGAGAGTCGTCGAAGCACTGCAACTGACCCACCAGCTCGGCAGCGGCGTAGTTCCAGGTGGGTACGCGCGCGGCGCTTTCCTTGTCCGGGTACCAACTGGCCGAGACATAGCCGTGCGGGCCGTTGACCAGCACCTTGGCGCGGCCGCCCTGGCGCGATTGCGGGTTGGCCCGCGCCCAGTGGCCCAGCAGTTCGACCTGTTCGCCTTGGCGCCGGTACAGCACCGGCAGCCGGGTCAGTTCCGGCAGGCCATCGGCGCCGGTGGTCAACAAGGTCACAAACGGATCACGTTCCAGCAGGCGGTCCAGCCAGTGCAGGTCGGTCTCGGCGAATGCGCCCTGGGAGAACATCAGTGCGGGTCAGGCCCTGCTGCCCAACGACTGCACCATGCGCCCCTGCAGGCTGTCGTCGTCGCCCTGCGGCGGTTGGATCTCGTGCAGGGTGAAGCCGCGCTGCAGGGCGTCTTCCTCGTCCAGGCCGTCGAAGGCGACGAACTCGGCGTCGAACAGCTGCGCGCGGGCGGTGTCCTCGCTGTCATAGCTGAGCGTATTGCCGTCGCTGTCCAGCACCTCGGCGGTACCGGCCGGGCGCACCCGCAGGCGGGCCCAGATCAAGGTGTTGCCGAGCTGTGCCAGCCACCACTGGTCTTGCGGGGTGTCGATATCGTTCATTTCATTACCTGCGAAAAAAGCCACAACAGCAGCGCCATGCCCAGCCCGCCGAAGGTCACCAGCAAGGCGATGCGGGCGGGCGTCGCTAGTCCGCTCAAGGAGCGGTCGGCGACGCCGGTGAAGCCGCGCCGCAACAGCCAGCGCAGGCTTTCCGGTTTGAGGAAGGCGCCGTCGCCGAACTCGGCGGCCAGCGCCGGGTGCCGATCACGGATGTGGACCAGCGTCAACGGCCAGAAAATCAGGAAGGCACTGAGGCCGGCGATGGCCACCCCGACGAAACACAATGCGAAGAAAAGCGTCATGCCTGCGGGAGGGTGCAGATGGAGGCGAGAAGCGAGAAACAGCGTTTTCCGCTCGCACGGTGAGACTTCGTTTTCCTCTCGTTCCTCACGTCCCGCTCCTCTCGATGGACACCCCGAAGAAACACAATGCGAAGAAAAGCGTCATGTCTGCGGGAGTGAACAGATGGATATGAGAAGCGAGAGACAGCGTTTTCCGCTCGGGCGGTGCGACTTTGTTTTTCTCTCGTTCCTCACTTCTCGCTCCTCTTTCCTGCTCTTAGAATTCCGCCGAGCCCGGTGCGCGCGGGTACGGAATGGCGTCGCGGATGTTGGACAGGCCGCAGACGTAGACCACCAGGCGCTCGAAGCCCAGGCCGAAACCGGCATGTGGCACCGAGCCGTAACGGCGGAAATCGCGGTACCACTGGTAGTGTTCCGGATCCAGGCCGAACTGCGCCATGCGTGCGTCCAGTACGTCCAGGCGCTCTTCGCGCTGGCTGCCGCCGATGATCTCGCCGATGCCCGGGGCCAGTACGTCCATCGCCGCGACGGTCTTGCCGTCGTCGTTCAGGCGCATGTAGAAGGCCTTGATGTGCTCGGGGTAGTTGGTCACCACCACCGGGCGGCCGACATGTTCCTCGGTCAGCCAGCGCTCGTGCTCGGTCTGCAGGTCCAGGCCCCATTCCACCGGGTAGTCGAACTTCTTGCCGGACTTCTGCAGCAGGGTGATCGCATCGGAATACTCGATGCGCTCGAACGGCGCATTGACGAAGGCTTCCAGGCGGGTGATGGCGTCCTTCTGCACGCGCTCGGCGATGAAGGCCATGTCGTCGGCGCGCTCATCGAGCACGGCGCGGAACAGGTACTTCAGGAACTCTTCGGCCACGCGGGCGTCTTCGGCCAGGTCGGCGAACGCGATTTCCGGCTCCACCATCCAGAACTCGGCCAGGTGGCGGGTGGTGTGGCTGTTCTCGGCGCGGAAGGTCGGGCCGAAGGTGTAGACCTTGCTCAGTGCCAGGCAGTAGGCCTCGACGTTGAGCTGGCCGGACACGGTCAGGAAGGTTTCCTTGCCGAAGAAGTCGCGGCTGAAATCGATCTCGCCATCGCCGGTACGCGGCAGGTTGGCCAGGTCCAGCGTGGAGACGCGGAACATCTGGCCGGCACCTTCGGCATCGGAGGTGGTGACGATGGGGGTGCTGATCCAATAGAAGCCGTTCTCGTGGAAGTAACGGTGCACGGCCTTGGACAGGCAGTCACGGATACGGGTCACGGCGCCGAACAGGTTGGTGCGCGGGCGCAGGTGCGCCACTTCGCGCAGGAACTCCGGCGACATCGGCTTGGGCTGGATCGGGTAGGTCAGCGGGTCTTCGACCCAGCCGACGATTTCCAGGCTCTGGGCCTGGATTTCGAAGCTCTGACCCTTGCCCTGGGACTTGACCAGGGTGCCGGTGGCGATCACCGAACAGCTCGGGGTCAGCTTCTTGATGTCTTCGAAATTGGCCAGCGCCTCGGTGGCCACGACCTGGATCGGTGCAAAGCCCGAACCATCGCTGACGTTGACGAAGGCCAGTCCAGCCGAGCCGCGCACCGTGCGGACCCACCCGCGGACTGTGACTTCTCCGCCTTCCGGGAACTTCCCGGCAAGGGCGTGTGCAACGCTGACCACCGTCATGACTTGAATCCTCTGTTGATCGACTCGATCTGTGAATGCGTGATTTTAGCGGGTGTGCCGCGGTCAGGCGAGGCATTTATCGGGGCTTGCGGTCCCGCAGTGCCGCCCGCATCTATAATTGGACCGTAATTCTGCTGGAGTCGCCCCACCATGGCTGTTCATCTGACCCCGATTGCCCATTCCCGCGTACAGCGTTTCGTCAGCAGCACCCCGGGGGCGCTGGGCCTGCGTTTTGGCGTGACCCGGACGGGTTGCTCGGGTTGGGGCCATGTCACCGACCTGGCCAAGGACGAGCGCGAGGGCGATACCGTGTTCGAGCAGGACGGCGTTCGCATCTATGTGGATGCCCAGAGCCTGCCGCTGGTGGATGGCACCGAGATCGACTTCGGCAAGCAGGGCCTGAGCGAGACCTTCACCTTCAAGAACCCCAATGCCGCGGCCGAATGCGGCTGTGGTGAGAGCTTCACCACCGACGATATGCACCGCTGAGGAAGGCGATGGCTAGGCTTTTGTAGGGGGCGGCATAAGCCGCGAAGCAGGTCAGGTGTCGTGGCCGGGAAGGTCTGGGGCACGGGGGCGCTTCCCCCTGTAGAGCCGAGCCATGCTCGGCTGGGCGTTACTGGCGATGTCCGGGATTTTGCATGAGGCTCCCTGCCGAGCATGGCTCGGCACTACGGGTTGGCTTTGCCAGGAAAGCCTCTGCCGAGCAT